>JBBQMG010000005.1:0-62290 GCA_038328705.1 Acidimicrobiales bacterium
ACCGGTGGCCGATGAGGCGTTCGTCGCCGCGATCCTCGAGCGCGAAGCGGTGACCGATCACGACGTCGCCGCGTTCGTCGATGTGGTGCAGTCGGCGATCGGAGTCGACGCCGGCAAATGGATTCACTACGGACTCACCAGCAGCGACGTGGTCGACACCGCGTGGTGTTGGATGATGCGCGACGCGTGCGACCAGTTGCTGGCCGCCGCGAATGAACTCCTCCGCACGCTGGTGCACATGGCACGCGAACACCGCGAGACGGTGATGATCGGTCGCACCCACGGCATCCACGCCGAGCCCACCACGTTCGGCGCCAAGATCGCACTGTGGGCACTGCAGGTCGATCGCGATCGCGTGCGATTGCGCGCCGCCCGCGAGTCCGTGGCGGTGTGCAAGCTCAGCGGCGCCGTTGGTACCTACAGCAACATCGACCCCTCGATCGAGCGTCACGTCGCTGATGCGCTCGGACTGAAGGCCGTTCCCGCAACCCAGGTCATAGCCCGCGACCGCCACGCCGAGTTCCTCTACGCCTGCGCCACCGTTGGCGCGACGATGGAGTTGATTGCCGTCGAACTGCGCCACCTTCAGCGCACCGAAGTGCGCGAGGTGCAGGAAGGTTTCAAGCCAGGCCAGAAGGGCTCCAGCGCGATGCCCCACAAGCGCAACCCGATCGCGGCCGAGACCATCACTGGATTGTCACGCGTGTTGCGCGGCAACCTGCAGGCAGGTTTGCAAGACGTGGCGCTGTGGCACGAACGAGACATCTCGCACAGCTCGGTCGAGCGCATCGTGCTGCCCGACAGCGCAATGCTGGCGTACTACGTGATGCGCCGCATGAACCGGCTGCTGCAGGGCTTGCAAGTATTCCCCGCACGCATGCAAACCAACCTCGATGCCAGCTTCGGCCTTGTCTTCAGCCAGCCAGTGTTGCTCGGCCTCGTGCAGGCCGGCATGACACGCGACGAGGCCTACCGCATTGTGCAAGAGAACGCCGGGCGAGCGTGGGACGAAAGTCGCTCGTTCCGCGAACTGCTGGACGCCGACCCGCGGGTCACCGTCTCACCAAGTGTCTTGGATGACGCCTTCGACCTACGCCGTTCTGTGCAACACGCGGGCAGCGGAGTCAACGTGCTGGACACCATTGCCGTATAAAAATTCAACGCTCGACCGCTGATAGAGCGGCACATTCATGCCAGCGCGACACGCAAGTGTCATGTTAAACGGGCCGCCTGGCAGACTCGGACCGTGACTAACGATCCACTGCACGAGCATGCCAATGAGTCGTTGCGCGAGCAGAACCGTCGCCGAGCGCACCAGCGGATCGTCGACGCGACCGTCCAGCGAGTTCGTTCGACAGGGACGACCGATTTCACGATGGCCGAGGTCGCAGAACTCGCCGGCGTATCGCTGCGTACGCTGTACCGCTATTTCCCGAACCGCCAGGACCTCATCGACGCGCTGGCGTCCGTGGCGGACCAGGTTGCCGAAGTGCCGCTCCCGCAACAACTCGACGATCTCGAGCCGTGGCTGGTGCAGGCATGGCGGAATCTTCTGGATGAGGAAGCGCTGATTCGCTCGCAGCATCTCGGGCCGGGTGGCGCAGAGGTGCGTCGAGCCCGAATTCCGTTCTATCGAGCGGTCACGACCGACGTACTGCGTTTGCTTCGACCGGGTCTGAGCGAGGCAAGATTGGCAGACATCGTCGACGTTGCGCTCGTTCTCACGTCGTCGGCGGTGCTGTTCGAGTTCACCGATGTGTTGGAGATCCCTGCTGATCGCGGCGCCGAACTCGCAGCTGGGGCCATCCGAACGCTCCTCGAAGTGGCGCAGTTGTCGGTCAAGTACTGATCCTCGAGCGTGCCGGTCAGGGCGCTACGAGGGCTCGGGCCAATCAGAGGTTCTTCAGCACCTTGTTAGCCGCTGTACGTTCCTGATTCGATGTCGTGCTTGTCCTCAAGCAGCGCGCGAACGAGCGAGCGCTGCACTGTTCGCCGCAACAGCGGCGCACCAATCCTCATGGGACCCTTGAGTGGCGCTCTGACCGTTGCAGTCACCTGCGCTGAACATGCGTCGGTCGGTGTGATCTCGAAGGTGATGGTGCCGCCTGCGAGTTGGCCCTTCGTGATGTGGTTGACCATTGGCTGGTCCGCGACCCGGCGCAGTTCGAGTTCCTGACGCAGGCGGAGCGGGCCGACACGAGTGATCTGGTGATATCTGCACGTTTCGCCGTTGTCATCGACGACTTCGAAGCGAACTCCCCGATGCGGATGCGCCGAGGCGTGATGTATCACGTCAGCGAACTGCTGGCGCACGAGATCTTCGGGAGCATCTATCAGTGTGGTCGAGGAGATTTCGAGATGAGTCACTCGCGCATGGTAGCCAAAATGACATGCTCATGTCGAGATGACATGCTCATGCCATTTGTTGCCATCATCGTGCAGTGAGTCGTTCGATTGCTTCGCCGTCGAAGTTCTTGCGGAGTGCAGCGATTGTCGGCGAGGCCTTGGGGGCAAGACGGGACGCCCGGTCGGTCACGGAGGCGAGGACTTCGTGTTCTTCGACTGCGGCATCGATGAAGCCCAATTCGACGCCGGTCGGAGCGTCAAGGCGCTCACCGAGGACAGCGAGGCGATGCAATGCGGGCTGGGTGAGCTTGGCGGCGACGAACGGCGAAAGTCAGCGCCCGCATGGCCCGAAGTTCACACAGATCTGCCGCGATGCCCGCTTGACAGAGTCCAAACGCACCAGAAGATGCCAGGAGCGGATCTACCAATCGCCGTTGTTGCCTCGGCTGCGGCACCGAAGCCCTACACGGTGACCAACACGTCTCGGAGTCAGGCGCCGCGGGTAATGCCGGCAGCCTTGAGCACAGCCGGACTGATTCCGACCGCACGCCACGCCGCCTGGGAGACTCCGGTGCGCTCGCCGTAGGCCTTCGCAACCTTGATGAACTCGGCTTCCAGAGCACTCATGTCAACGGTGGTGCCCATGGTGGCCAGCTCGGCCTGCAGGTCCATGCGCTCTTGCACCAACCGCAGTTCCTTCATGGCATCGGCACCGCCGATCTCGGTGTCAATTGCTGCCAACCGCTTCGCAATCGAATCGGGAGTGCGCTTGCGACCGCGAGCGGGCTTGTTGGCACGCAAGGCTTCGAGGTAGTCGCGAACGACTTTTCCTTCGGTTCGGCCTGTTGCCAAGGCCGCCTTGTGTGCATCGGACATTGGACTTTTCGGACCACGTTTTGCCATAGCCTTCAGCCTAGTTGCAAGGTCAACTAGGCTCAACCTTCCTGGAAAGACCGATCGATGGAACTCAGCAAGCTCTTTGAACTCGAACCACACGGACCCGACACGTTTGTCGGAATTGGGCCGCAATATCCGTGGGGCGGCTTGTTTGGCGGACAAATCGTGGCGCAAGCATTACGCGCCGCCGCACGAACTGTTGATGCCGGGCAAGAAGTGCATTCGCTACGCGCGTACTTCATTCGCCGCGGTGATCACACCGAGCCAATTCGGTTCGAGGTCGATCGCATTCGTAACGGCCGCAGCTTCTCCACGCGCCGTGTCGTGGCCCGCCAAGCCATTGGGGCGATCCTCAACCTGGAGGCGTCGTTTCATCTGCCGGAGGACACAGCCGATGTGCAGACCGTGCCGATGGACACCACCATTCCCGGTCCCGACGAACTGCCCAGCGATGCCTGGTCGGCGGCGTTCGATCGCCGCAGCGTGCCGCGCGATCGACTGGCCGACGAGGTGCGCACCGGCGCCGGGCGCAGTGCGGCGTGGATGCGCGTCACCACCGATCTCGATGATCAGCAGTTGCTGCACAGATGCTGGCTGGCGTACATGAGCGACGACATGCCCGCCGACACGGTGCGCGCAGCGCACCCCGACTTCCAGCAGACCGACGACCACGGCATCACGTACACCGCCAGCCTCGACCACACCATTTGGTTCCATCGTCCGGTGCGCGCCGATCAGTGGCACCTGTACGACTTCAGCTGCCATGCATTCACCGGTGCCCGCGGCCTGGGTATCGGACATGTGTTCAGCACCGAAGGCACGCACGTGGCAACCGTCGCGCAAGAGGTTTTGATGCGCGACGCACGTCAACTGTGACGACAACGGTGACAACAACGGCGACGGCAGCGGCAGCGGCAAGACTGGGCGCCATGTCTTCGCTCGACGGCCTGGCCGACCAGATCAACACCATTGCACGCCTCACCGGCACGTTCACCTTGCGCTCCGGTCAGATCGCCACCGAGTACTTCGACAAGTACCGCTTCGAGGCGCAGCCGACGCTGCTCAAAGAAATCGCCGCGGCCCTCGCGCCGCTGATTCCGGAGGGCACGGAAGTTCTGGCCGGGCTGGAGATGGGCGGCATTCCTATCGCGACCGCGCTGTCGCTGCACACCGGGCTGCCGGCAGCATTCGTCCGCAAGGAAGCCAAGCGGTACGGCACCGCCCGCCTGGCCGAGGGTGCCGAGATCGCCGGCAAGCGTGTCACCGTGATCGAAGACGTCATCACCACCGGCGGCCAAGTGGTCATCAGTACCTACGACCTGCGTGCACTCGGGGCCATCGTCGATCATGTGGTGTGCGTCATCGACCGCAGCCCCGACAAGGCAGCAGCCCTGACTGTCGAAGGGCTCACACTGCACGCGTTACTGACCCGCGCCCAGCTCGACTCCGCCGAAGCCCGCCGCAGCGACTGAGGCCGCGCGAACAACCGCTCAGCTCGGAAAGAGGACGCCGGGGTTGAGCATGTTGGTGGGGTCGAGCGCCTGCTTGACCGAGCGCAGGACGGCGTAGGCGGCCGGACCTTTGAGGCGCTCCAGCCACTCGGCCTTCGCCACACCGATGCCGTGCTCGGCGCTGATCGTGCCGCCGAGGTCAATCGCTGCAGTGAGTACCTGCTCGCGTACCTGGGCCGTTGCCTCGACGGCCCCGAGCACGTTGACGTGGAGGTTGCCCTCCGCCAGGTGCCCGAAGATCACCAATTCTGCCCCGTGCGGAACCGCCGCCTGCACCCGACGGACAAGCCGATCAAGATGCTGAACAGGCACCGCCACGTCGAGCTTCAGCGGCACACCGCGAGCACCGATCGCGATCGTGATGTGGTCGCGAATTCTGTAGAGCAGGTCGCGCTGCGCACCGACTGCCAGCACGCCGCGCTCGTACTCCAGCAGTGTCGCCAACTCGTCGGTCGGGTCGGAGTGCGCCGCGCAGTCGACCATCACGAATGCTCCGGCCGTCACAGGGTCGAGCGGCGGTTTCACCGAGAGGTGGCTGCATGCAATCGCCAGCGCTTCGGGCAGGATCAACTCGACCGCATCGAGACTCGGCAACTCGCGCAGTCGTGGAAGCAGCGACACGGCATCGAGAAGCGAATCGCACGCAATCAGCGCCGCGGCGGTCGAGCGATACCACGGCACCAACTTCACGCGTGCCGCGGTCACGACGGCCAGCGTCCCCTCGCTGCCGACCAGCAGGCTGGGCAGGTGCAGACCGGCCGTCTCTTTCGGCAACCCCTCCAATTGCGTCACGATGGAGCCATCGGCGAACACCGCCTGCACACCCATCACCTGCGATCGCATGGTGCCGAAGCGCACGACGCGCGATCCACCCGCGTTGGTGTTGAACGCGCCGCCGACCGTTGCAGTTGCGCGCGCACCCCAGTCGACGGCGAAGTCCAAGCCCGCCGCGCGCGCATGCAGTTGCAACTGTTCGATGGTCACGCCGGCGCCCGCCGTCACCTGCAAAGACAGCGCATCCACCGGGCCGAGCGACGTGAACCGCTGCAGCGAGAGCAAGACGGCTCCGTCGCGGGGCACGCTGCCACCCACCAGGCCCGTGTTCCCACCTTGCGGCACCACCGCCACACCTGCGGCAGCGCAAACGCCCAACACGGCCGCCGCTTCCTCCGCAGACCCTGGCCGCACCACCGCCGGGGTCGTTCCCGTCCACTGCCGCAGCCAGTCGGTCTCGTAGGTCGCCCGCAGGTCGGCGTCGACCAACACATGATCCGCGCCAACGACCTCGCGCAGTGCGGCCACCAGAAGACTGCTCACCGAGCGTCAGGCAACGATCTCGGCTCCCGCCGGCAGCTCTTGCAACAGTGCATCGCTGACCCAGCAGCGCGTCATGTGCAGCGTGCTCTCGATCCGCACGACCCGCTTGGGCTGGTCGAACGCACGACCACACATGCTGAGCGCTGCCTTCACGCAGTCGTCCTCGGTGGGCAGCACCATCGGCATCCGGGCGCGCCTGACGCCGGCAATGCCGGCTGTGAAGCAGTTGACGTACGTCTTTTGCCAATCGATCTGCTGAGCCAACGGCAGCGGAATGAAGTCGGCAAAGCCGATGCCCAGCGCATTGCCCCCGGAGACAGCGGTGAGGTCGAGCAGCACGATGGTGCTGACATCAGGTTCAGCGAGATCGGCCAGCCCGTGCACCCAGAAGCGACCGGTGACATTCGGATCCATCGTGGTGCCGCTGATGTCTTTGCCACCCTTGTCGATGATCAGCACGTCCACATGAGGGAAGGGCAGCGCGGGCACGAGCGTGCGGGCGAAGTCGGTGAGCTCGATCTCGGCCGGTCCGCCGACCTCGTCGGCGGTGAGTGCCCGAAGGCGCACCACCTCGCCGCTGGCGGACTCGATGGTGCCAACGCCACCCAGTAGCCGGCCACTGGCGCGTAGCGCGGCGATGCCATTGAGAATGCGATTGCGCATCTCCTCCGGGCCGCACGCATGGATCTGCGCGGCGCCGGGCTGCTTGCCGAAACCGACCACCGCCATCTTCGTGCAGCCGGATTCGATCGGCCCCTTGAAGCATGTGTGCGGCTTGATGCGATTCACCGGGAGGATGCGGTCGGCGCCCGCCGCGTGACGGTCGAGGTAGAGCGGCATACCGTTGTCCGTGCGAGCAACTTCCACCGTCTCCATTGTCGCTCGAATCTCGGCGCCGATGGCGTCCTCTGTCATGCCCAGACTCTCCAGCATCTTGCGCTGACCCTCGGCCTTGGCACCGCCGTGGCTGCCCATCGCAGGCACGACGAAGGGCTCGGCGCCCAGCGCACGTAGCCCGCTGATGGTCCCGCGCAAGAGCGCCACGCGGTCGGTCAGCCCGCGACTGCCGCCACCCACGGCGACCGTCATCCCAGGTGTGACCCAACCCGCCAGTCGCGCCACCACATCCGCGTGTGCAGCCGCTTCCACATCGGCGATCGGCTCGGTGTGGGGCAGCGCGAGGCGCACCTCGGTGAGCGCCGGCACCTTCAGATCCGGGTGGAACGGCAGCTCCACCCCCTGCACCAATTCATCCCAATTCACGGAGCCACCGTAGTCGGGAACTACTCGATGATCATCCTGTCGGTGGCGGTGCGGCCGAAGGTCTCCGGTGCGTACATCTCCTCGGCGCGAGTTGGTGGCACCACGAACGTGCCCGGCGTGGTTGCGCGCGCGATGTACGAATAGGTGTGCGTGCCCGCTGGCAACAACGTGGTGAAGGCTTCGGTGCGGTCGTCTCGTAGTTGCTCATGTTGGAACCAGCGGCCCCACCAGCCGTCACAACAACCCCGGAAGGCCGAGTCGCCCCCGCCGTCCGTCGTGGGCGCAGGGGCGGCCTGCGTCACGACCAGCGCAGGGTTGAGGCTCTCCAAGCCAGCGGGCAGCGGGTCGACCAATGCGACATGCGTGCGCTGGCTCTCCGCCACCATCGTCAGTGTGACGCGCACGCGCGCACCGGCCCTCACGCGCCAGGTGCCGTCGGCGTCGCGAGAGACATCGGCAGGGTCGTCCACAGCCTCGTAGATACGGTCGACCACGAAACCGCGATCGAGGGCATCCAGCTGCAGGTCGGCGGGCGCATAGCGCAGGCCGATGCGGTAGTACATGCGGCCGCTGCCGTCCTTCGCCAGCACCAGGTCGCTGTCACCGGCCTTGATCAGCTCGCCGGTGGGGATGGTGATGGTGGCACGGTCGGTTTCACGACCTTGGAACGTGTGCTCACCGGCGAACTGATCACCCAACCACACCCGTGCGACGAAGTCAGGGCTCTGCGCCTCGTAGGTGTCGAAGTACGACTTGAGCGCGAGCAGTATGAACGAGTTCTCCTGCACGTTGTCCCAGCGACCATTCACCTTGTTCGCCAGGAGACCGGCCACCACCTTCGGGATCAGATCGCTCTGTGGCGAGTTGGCAATCAGCGCGTCCAACACGATTCCGTCGGTGCGGCGATCGCTCTGCATGATCAGGTACGAACTGTCGCTGTACGTTGAGGTGAAGTTGGCGGCACCGGCGGTTTCGACAACGCGGTTGTCGAGCGTGCGCTCGATCTCGGCGCGCATGCCTGCTTCGTCGATCACACTCCACAACCAGGCCATCGCATCAACGGCCAGGCCGCTGCGGTGGTCGGCGTACAAACGCTCGGCCTTGTTCGCATCCCGGTCACCGGCGAGGTTCCGCACCCAGAGTGCGTACGAGCTGACGGCGACGCGTTCCTGCGGGCCGTAGTAGGTCGGGAAGTGCGACTCGATTTCGGCGATGTACGCGAGCGTAAGATCAAGCGCAGACGACGGCACGCTGTAACCGGCATCGCGAGCGAGGACCAGCGCATGTGTGGCCTGCACGGTGAGGAACGGGTCGACCTCGTCGTACCTTCGCCAGTAGGGGAAGCCGCCGTCATCGTTCTGCAGCGCAACCAGCGCAGCGATGTCGCTCTTCATCGACGTCACGATCTCCGCCGTGGTCGGCAAGCCCTCGGCGTCGAAGGCATCGAGCACACCGGCCAGCGCAGCGATGGCGATGATGCGCGAGGCATAGGCGTCGGTGCTGGTGTACGGGTAGTCGTGCATGTACAGCACGGCGTCGGTGAGCGCCTGCAGTGAGGTGCTCGAGGTGGAGATCTCGAGTCCACCAAAGTCCTTGATCACATCCGTGGGGGCCAACAGCGGTTGGTCGACGGCCCCATCATCGATCACGCCGTACGTCGCGAACGCTTCGGCGGTCGCCGGCGTGTAGACCGGCAGTTCGACCGTCGCCGAGTCGGCGAGGTCGTCGCTCACCGCCGTCACGCGGACCCCGGCGGTGCCGACCTGCGCGGTTTTCACCGGGAAACGGACTTCGATGCGGTCGTTGGCGGGCACCGTCACCTGCATGCCGGCAGGGCCGACCAGCGTGAGGTTCGACGTCTGCAACACGACGTCGACGGCCAACGGGGCGTCGGTCTGGTTCTGCAACACGACGGGCAGCTCGAACGCATCGCCGAAGTTGGCGAAACGAGGGGCCGACGGCCGCACCGCCAGCGGCAGGCGAGCGGTGATGTTGCTCTCGGTACTGCCGAATCGATCGGCGCCACTGACTGCAACGACCATCACCCGGTAGCGGGTGAGGTTGTCGGGCAGTGTCACGTCGACGGTGGCCGTTCCATCAGCGGCGGTCACGACCGTCGGGTTGAACAGTGCCAGCGCATCGAAGTTGGAGCGCACATCGACGGGATTCACGCCGCCGGTCGCCGCAAACTTTTGGCCACCACCAGCAGCTTGGTCGTCACGGCCGGTGCTGGCGGTGGGCCACGCGTTGTCGCCGGCCGCGGTGGTTTCCGAGGCGGCCGCAGTGTCTGCGGTGGCCGGCGCGGTGCTCGCTGGTGCCGATGTGTCGCCGCGCAAACGTGCGGGATCTTGCAAACGAATCTGCTGGCGTCCGTACAGCGCGTTGAGCCAGTCGTAGCCGGGGGCGTAGAACACACTCAGCGGATCGGCGAGGGTGTAGTCGGAGAGCGCCAACACGGCTTCGTCGACGACGACCACCGCGAACTCAGCACCCTGCACCGGGGCACCGTTGGCGTCCTTCACCGACACGTCGATGCTGGTCGCCTCGCCCGGTACCAGCTCGGTCTCACGTGGCGTCGCAGTCACATCCAGCATGCGTGACACGGGAGGTACCGACAGGACCATGGAGCCCACCGCGTACGCGGGGCGCTGCGGCACATCGGTCGCGACGCTGCCGTCGTCGTTCGTCCGCGTGGCCGCACCGACGACCTCCAGGTTCAGCGACAGCTGCGGCACATCGGCTTCGGTGATCGGCACCTCCACCACCGCGCTGCCCTCGACCAGTTGGAAGCGGATCGTGTCGCGGATGCCGTTGCGACTCACCGTCACCAGTCCCTCGCCAGTGGCGAACGGAGCCTGCACCAACAGCGCTGCTGTGTCGCCGACTGCGTACGTCTCCTGTGAGGGCACGACCGTCAACACCTGCTGATCGACACCACGCGTCGGCTGGCTCTCGGCGCCACTGACCCAGGCGGTCGTCTCCGTGCGATTGCGGCCGCCGTGTTCGTCGGTGACCACCGCCGTCACCTTGTACTGCCCGCCGACCGCTGTCTCGAACTCACACGTCGTGGCCGCCGGGCCTGATGTCACGGTGCAGGTCTGCGGGTCGAGAATCGTCTCTGTCCACACGCCGTCGATGTACTTCGACTCGACGCGACCGGCAATGACATCGACCGAGACACCACTGAGCACGTCGCCATCGATGCCGGTGACGATCGCTTCGATCTCCAACGGGTCGCCCTGGCGCACGAATGGTCTCGTCGCGCGCAGACCGACGTAACGGTCAGCCGCGTGTACCAACAGGTCGGTGGACGACGACCATGCCTGACGGTTGACGTCGGTGATGGTGGCCTGGGCGCTGATCGCCACCGGCAGGTCGGGCAAGGTGCCGTCAGTACCTTCGAAGTCGATGTTCAGGTAGTGCGTACCCGAGCCATCGGTGGTGCCGTGATACTCCTTCACGGTCGTATCCGTCGAGGGCCCGCAGCACGGGCCGACGTCGCTGCGGTAGTAGTTGGCGCCATAGAAGTCGTTGCCGGCGTACCACCACGGAATCCAGATGCCGAACGTGAACCTGTCCCAACCAGGCGGCGAGTAGGTGGTGGGCGTGGTACTGACCGACCAATCGGTGTCGGCATTCGCCAGTGGGCCACCCGCGTAGTACTTGCCGTTGGCGGCAAGCGTGGCAGGGCGAGTGCTGAGGGACGGCTGCGTGCTTTCGGGCCGGGTGGTCACCTCGAATTCGGGGCGGCGATACTCCTGAATCTGGAACTGATGCCAGTAGCCGGCATCAGTCAGACCCGGCTCGTCCTTCAGGGTCAACGAGAGCGATGCGGGGCCGACGCTGGCGGTCGCAGGGAGCGTCAGCTCGAGGTCGAACCCACCCAGTGCTCCGAGAGGAGCATCGCCCTGGAGCAATTCGACACCGTACGAATCGCTGACAAGGTAGTGGACGGTTGCGTCGGCGCCGAGGGCCTTCAGCTGGGCGCCACCGCTCGTGGTGAGCCGACGAATCCAACCCTTGACCCGCATCGTTTCACCGGGCCGATACACCTGGCGATCGTCGAACACGTACCAGCGCGATTCGTCGCCGACAGTTTGCCGGGTCGACTGCAACCCTGCGATCGCTGAGTCGTCACCACGACTCGCGACCAGTACCGAGCCGAATGGTGTGGATGGCGGCAGCGGCAGGTCGAAGGTGGCCAGACCGTCTGCATCGGTGTCACCGGCCGCATCGCCATCCAGGGTGAGCGCAACGTCAGCGAGTGGCCGACCGGTGCGGAGGTCTGTTGCCCATGCGGCGGAGCGCGTCGCATCGGAAAGCGCGTCCAGTCCGATCTGCGTGCTCTGCACCCAGGTGAGCGCAGGACGGTTCTGCCAATAGTCGTTCGAATTCGGCGAGACGGCGGGCACCGGCTCGACCAGCACGATGACGTGGCCAGGCTTGCCGACGAGAATGTCGGTGAGGTCGATGGGCGTATCCAGCGTGACGTTCTCGTCACCCTTCGGCTTGATAGTCTCGTCCGACAACACATCCCACGTGGGGTCCTTGCGATCCTCGTTGTCGAGCCCGTACAGGTAGTCGAGGTAGTCCTTGAAGTTGGCAGGGTCGGCGGCAAACACACGCACACGCAGCTGGTCGTGGCCCACCGTCAACAGCGATAGCTGCTGATCGTCGAGGAACGGGTCGAGGGTGGTGATCTGGTCGTACTGCTGGATGCTGGGCAGCGCCGAGCCGACCTCGATGGCGACGTCGGTGTCCTTGCCCAGCGTCTGCCCGTAGACGTCGGTGAACGAGCCGGGGACAGTGACGGTGTACGTGGTGTTCGGCTGCGTGGCACCCTGAATCACCAGGGACGTGTAGTTGATGCTGACGGAGAGCCCCGCGAGTTCGGGCGAGACCTTGACCGCACCGGAGTCGCTGGCGTCGAGGTCGAGCACGTTGCTGAACTCGACGTACAGCTGGCTGCCTGGTGGGCACTGGTTGTCATACGCACACGACGAACGAACAACCTTCAGCGCGGCGTACGTGCGGCCCGAGAAGGTCTGCGGTGTGGCGGTTGTTGTCGGCCCTTCCGCCGACGGCGTGTCGGGGCCAACCGTGATGGCCAGCGAGGTGTCGACGGGAAGCTGGTTCACCGGACGGAATGCAAGCCAACGCCCATCTTGCGCGCCCGAGCTCGTTGCCGCCGCGCTGTCGTCGGCGGCGATCTCGTCTGCTGTGGCAAGCCGAACGGCGACATCGTCGTCGTCGGCTTCGAGCCGAATCGTCGCCAACACAGCGGCTGGGTCTATGCGCTGATCGAACTCGACCACGAAGATCTGTTCGCGGAGAATCTGATCCCCCTGCGGCGACAGCATCACCACCGTCGGCGGCGGTGTCGTGAAAACGAACGATTGCCCCTTCGCCAGTGCGCCACCCGTTGCGGATTTCGTACCGGCCGGCACCGTGACCGAGAAGGTCGTGGCCATCGGCAGCCGGTCGAACGCATCGCTGGCCGCGTCGAAACGCAAGGTGCGAGTGCCGATCCACTGCCAGGTCCCTGCAATGTCCGGCAAGATGGTCACCGGCACGTCGAGCGCGTTCACCTGGCTGACCGTGCCGACGGGCACCATCGGCTGGTTGAAGGTGATGGACACGTACGGCGCGATCGGAACATCGCCTTCGGGTTGCACGCGCAGCACTTTCAGCGGCCCGTTGTCGACCGGTACCACGGGGGTGGTGTCCACCGGTGGAAAGGCTTCGACGACGGTGTTACCGGTGCGCGGTGGCGGCGTCGACTGGACCGGCCAATTGAAGTCGGGCTGCTGCACTTCGGCGCCCAGCCACTCCGGCAGGCGAGCGATGATCTCGTTGATGCGCTGCTGGTCGAGTTCGGCACCATCGACCACGGGTGTCGGCGTCGGCGGCGCCGCCTGCGCCTCGCCCTCGGAGAGCCGCAACCCGAACAAGCGAGGAGCAACGCCATCGCCAGAAGGCTGGTCGGGGTTGGTCACAGGGGTGAACTGTGTGCCCTCGCCGGGCGTCGACGTAGTGGCACTGCCGCCGTCACCACTGCACGCGGCAGCGACCAGACCCATCGCTACGAGAATCGCCGCCACCCGCCGTGTCGTTCGCTGTGATCGTGTCGTTCGCTGTGCCATCTTGTTCTCCCTCACCCCACGCAGAACTACTGCCCGTTGGACGCCGCCGGCAAGCAATTGGTTCCAGCCAAGACCGTATTCGTTGTGATGACTACGCTGCGCCGAATGGGGTCACTACGAAAGATCATTGCCGTTGGCGCGCTCTTCGGGCTGTTCGCTGCGTGCAACGACGACAAGAGCAGTACCGACGCAACCGATGCACCCACCACCGCGGCACCGGCCGAGACAGTCGCGGAGACGACGGTCGCCCCCGAGACAACCGTCCCCGACACGACGCCCGAGGAGGCCACCTCCGCCGACCCCGTTTGGGAGACGATCGTCGCGCCAGCCGACTGCATGTGTGGCGACGGCAGCGAGTTCTCCTACTTCGTCCACAAGGCCAACCCTGAGAAGGTGATGTTCTTCCTCGAGGGTGGTGGCGCCTGCTTCAGCGCCGAGACCTGCGACCCGGCCAACCCCGCGTACAAGACCGAGGTTGGTGGCGGCGCCGGCAGCGATGGCATCTTCGAGTTCGACAACCCACTCAACCCGTTTGCCGACTACTCGATCGTGTACGTGCCGTATTGCACGGGAGACGTGCACGTCGGCAACACCACACATGACTACGGCAACGGTGTGGTGGTGCACCACAACGGCTACGTCAACGGCACTACCGCGCTCGACAGGTTGGCGGAACTGTTTCCCGACGCCGCCGAGCTGGTCGTGACGGGCGAGAGCGCAGGCTCGGTACCGACGCCGCTGTTCGCCGGCCTCGCTGCCGACCTACTGCCCGACGCGCGCATCACCGTTCTGGGCGACGGGTCAGGCGCATACCCCGACATCCCTGGTATCAACGCCGTGATCGGCGATGCCTGGGGAACTATGAATGCCGTGCCCGATTGGCCGACCAACGCGGATGTCACCGTCGAGAACTGGAGCCTGCCCGGCCTGTACGTGCGGGCCGGCAACCATGCACCGAGCATCACGTTCGCCCGCCACGACTACGCCTTCGACCAGACACAGCAATACTTTGCGGCGCTCGCCGGTATCCCGGCTGACAACCTGGTCTCGCTCATCGATCTGAACGAAACTCAGATCGAGGCGGCCGGCGTCACCCTGTGGTCGTTCATCAGCCCCGGCGACAGCCATACCGTCCTGGGCAAGCCCGACTTCTACACCGAAGAGGTCGACGGCACATCGCTGTTGAAGTGGGTGATCACCCTTGTCGGCGGCGACACCGTCGCCGACGTGCACTGCACCGTGTGCACCACATGAGGCAGCGACGTGGCGTGTCACACGGCGGCGAGCGCTGCAGCGAAGTCGATGACCACCGCGTTCGCATCCTCCGCCAGCACCTTCGCCGGCAGCTGCGCACCGGGGTACAGCAGCGGGATGGCGTCGGTCAGCACCGCGTTGCCGATCTGCACCTGGTACGGCTTGCCGCCGACAAGCAGCACGGTGAGGATGAAGGCGTAGATCGGCAGGCCTGCAGCGCTGGTCATGCCCATGTCCTGGAACGAGGCAACAGCGACCTTGCAGTCGAGGCCGCTGGCGAGCACATCGGCGGCCGAGTTGCCCGGTTTGCTGTGCGGCGCACGCACGGTGGGGGCCGAGGTGTCGAAGTCAATGGCGATCTGGGTGGGGTCGTTGGGGCTCACCTTGACGGCAACGGTGGTCTGGCCGGGCTGCACCTGAGCGATCGTCCACGCAGGCATCTTCTGCTTGCACACGGCCAGGTAGCGCTCGGTGTCGTCGAGTGCGACTTCGACGGTGATACGGCAGACGTACTGCTCGATGGTGCCGATGGTGATCGATGAGCCAGTGAGCTCGACGTTGGTGATGATGCCGCGACCGAGGCGTGCGCCGGCGATCTCGGTGCTGCCGGTGACCAGGTTGGTGGCTTCCTTGAGCTTGCTGAACAGACCCATGATGTTGCTCCTCGCGTAGCGAGGCGGCTGGCCTCGTTCGTTGTTGACATCAGTGGACCACGACGGGCCGGGGCTGGTCCTGAGTAGCCCCTACTCATTTCCCCCACCACTACGCTCGGCCGCATGAGCGCGCTCGAACACATCGTGGTCCTGGGGGCGTCGCTGGCTGGACTGCGTGCCAGCGAAACGTTGCGCCAGGAAGGTTTCACCGGCGAGATCACTCTCATCGGCGCAGAGCAGGAGATTCCCTACGACCGACCGCCGCTGTCGAAAAAACTGTTGGCCGGCGACTGGAAGCCCGATCGCATCCGCCTGCGCAAGGACGAAGACTTCGAGTCGTTGGGCCTCACCTTGCGGTTGGGTGTGCGGGCAGTTGCGCTTGACACGTCTACCCACACGGTGTCGCTCGACGACGGCTCGACGGTCACCTATGACGGATTGATCATTGCGACCGGCGCGTCGCCGCGCAGGTTGCCTGATCAGCCTTCATTGCGCGGTGTTGTCGAACTGCGCACGCTGTCGGACGCAGTCGCTCTGCGGGATCTGACTGCTGATGGCACAGCTCGTGTCACCGTGATCGGCGCTGGTTTCATCGGGTTGGAGGTCGCGGCAACAGTGCGCGCGCGAGGTTGTGAGGTCACCGTGTTGGAGGGCGCACCCTCGCCGCTGATCCGGGGGTTGGGCGTGGAGATGGGCGCGGCCGTCGCCAGCGTTCACGTGCGCAACGGCGTTGCGCTGCGCTGCGGGGTCCAGGTTGCGGGCATCGAGGGCGCCGACGGGCAGGTCACCGGCGTTCGACTTGCTGACGGGACTGTGGTTGCGAGTGATGTCGTACTCGTCGGGGTGGGCGTCGCGCCCAACACCGACTGGTTGGCCGATAGTGGCCTGACTGTCCGCGACGGCATTGTCTGCGATGCGAACCTGTGCGTGGGTGTGCCTGGTGTCTATGCAGCAGGCGACTGTGCTCGCTGGCCGAATGCGGTGTTCGCCGGGTTCGATGATGAAGAGATGCGCGTCGAGCACTGGACCAACGCCGCCGAGCAAGGTGCCGCCGCCGCCAAGAACCTGTTGGCGGCGGCCGGACACGGAGAGCTGGTGGTCGAAGCGTTCGTCTCGGTCCCGTTCTTCTGGAGCGACCAGTTCGAAAGCCGTATTCAGTTCGTCGGCCGTGCCCATGGTGACGACGAGGTGCACGTGTTCGCGGGCAGCACCGACGGGGCCTTCGCTGCGCTGTACGGCTATCAGGGCCGATTGCGCGGTGTGCTCGGCGTCAGTAAGCCAAAGATGGTCATGCCGTTCCGCAGCTTGCTCGCCGCTGGAGCCTCGTGGGAAGAAGCCCTCGCCAAGGCAGAGGCCCTCACCGTACCTGCGTGAGCCAGGTGGGCGTACGCTACGAACATGAAGTCGTCACTGGCCACCGTCATCGGTTGGGTCATCGTTGCACTCATCGCGTTCTGGGCCTTCGGGTTCATCATCGGCACGTTGCGTTGGCTGCTACGCAGCGTCCTCATCTTCGGGCTGCTCATCGGGCTGTTGCTGGCGTATCTCGCACTCAAGGACCCACCCAAGATGGAGTGACATACAGCACAGAAAGCTGAGTCGATTGCAATCAAGTTTCGTGACGCTACGTTGTACGCATGTCTGAGACTGCAACTCGCCCCGTCACCCTCCTCCCCATCCTCCGGCTTCCCTCGGTGGTGCTGCCCGGCACCGTCGTGACCATCTTGCTCGACCACGACGCCGCCCGCGCCGCTGTGCAAGCCGCTGGTCGCGGCGATGGTCGGCTGGTCCTGCTAGCCGACGACGGCTCCACCGACATCGGCGTCGTCGCCCGGGTGC
Source organism: Acidimicrobiales bacterium (assembly GCA_038328705.1). GTDB lineage: Bacteria > Actinomycetota > Acidimicrobiia > Acidimicrobiales > Ilumatobacteraceae > UBA668. The sequence goes on from JBBQMG010000005.1 coordinate 17,224, forward strand.
CCAACACGGCCACACTCCCGACCGGCGAGCAAGCAGCCATCGTGCAAGCCGAGCGTCGCGCCCGGCTCGTCACGATGCACGGCAGCGAGCGCGGCACCGATCACGCCGACGTGGATCTGATCGCCGACACCCGCCCGACGCCCCGAATGGAAGCTGCAACTCGCGAACTGCGGGTGGTGTTGGAGGAGATCGCCAAGTTGCGCCAGAGCCGCCGGCTGCCCGAGATCCTGCGGACCATCAGCGAAGCCGGCGCGCTGGCCGATGCGGTCACCACCTGGAGCGAGGCCGACGACGAGCGCCGCGCGGTGGTTCTGCACACGGTTGATGTCGAGCAACGCGTCGCGCTGCTCACCGAGTGGGCACGCCAGCACATCGCCGAACTTCAGGTCAGCGCGCAGATTCGTGCCGACGTCACCGAAGGCGTCGACAAGCAACAGCGCGAGTACCTGCTGCGCCAGCAGATGACCGCCATCCGCAAGGAGCTGGGCGAAGGCGACGACGACGGGGTCGGCGAGTACCGCACCAAGCTCGACGAGCTGCGCGCCCATCTGACGGACAAGACGGCCACCTTCGTGGAGAAGGAGATCGAGCGGCTCGAACGGATGAGCCAGCAGTCGCCCGAACACGGCTGGGTGCGCACATGGCTGGACCGCGTTTTCGAAATGCCGTGGGCAACCCGCACGCCGGACCAGTTGGAACTGGACAGTGCGCGTGAGCAGCTCGACGCCGACCACCACGGTCTCGACGACGTCAAGGACCGCATCGTCGAGTTCCTGGCAGTTCGTAAGTTGCGTGCCGAGCGCGGCGTGGCAGACACCGACGGTCGTGCTGCCGGCACGGTGATGACCCTGATCGGCCCTCCCGGTGTCGGCAAGACCAGCCTCGGCGAGTCGATCGCGAAGGCGATGGGTCGCAACTTCGTGCGGGTGTCACTGGGTGGCGTGCGCGACGAGGCAGAGATCCGTGGCCACCGTCGCACATACGTGGGCAGCCAACCCGGCCGCATCGTGCGCGCAATCGTCGAGGCCGGTTCCATGAACCCGGTCGTACTGCTCGACGAGGTCGACAAAGTCAGCCCCGGCGGGTGGGGTGGCGACCCCACGGCCGCGCTGTTGGAAGTGCTCGACCCTGCGCAGAACCACACGTTCCGTGATAACTACCTGGAACTCGAGCTCGACCTTTCGCAGGTCGTGTTCATTGCCACCGCCAACGTGGCGGACACCATTCCAGTGCCTCTGCTCGACCGCATGGACCTCATCCGCCTCGATGGGTACACCGAGGAGGAGAAGGTGTTCATCGCGCAGCGCTACCTGCTGCCACGCCAGCTCTCCCGCGCCGGCCTCACCGCCGATGAAGTGGTGGTGCACGACGACGCGATTCGCACCACCATCAGCGGCTACACCCGCGAGGCCGGTGTGCGCTCCCTGGAGCGTGAACTGGGCAAGCTGACCCGCAAGATTGCAGCGAAGGTGGCCACCGCCAAGCAGTCGCCGCCCGTCAACGTTGGTACTGCCGATGTTCGCGAGTGGCTGGGCCGAGCGAAGGTCGACGACTCGATTCCGGAACGCACCAACGTGCCCGGTATCGCTACCGGCCTTGCCGTCACAGGTGCCGGCGGCGACGTCCTGTTCATCGAAACGACGGCGTTCGAACTGGCGCAGGACGGCGAGCCGACGCTCACCCTCACCGGTCAGCTGGGCGACGTGATGAAGGAAAGCGCACGTATCGCGTTGTCGTATGTGCGCTCGCACGCAGCAGAGCTGGGCGTCGACCCGGCGACGATGGCCAAGCGCGTGCACGTGCACGTGCCTGCGGGTGCCGTTCCCAAGGACGGCCCCTCCGCTGGCGTGACGATGACCACCGCGCTGGTCAGCCTGCTCACCGGCAAGCTGGTCAAGCCCACGCTGGGCATGACCGGCGAGATCACCTTGCAGGGCAAGGTGCTGCCGATTGGCGGCGTCAAGCAAAAGGTGCTCGCGGCACACAGAGCTGGGCTGACAGAAGTCGTGCTGCCCAAGCGCAACGGGCCCGACCTGGAAGACGTGCCGGAAAACGTGCGCGAGCAAATGACGTTCCACCTGGCCGACACCTACGCCGACGTGTTGGCAGTCGCCTTCGCCTGATCGCGGCGAGCCGGTCGCTGTGACCAACTACGAACACGATCGTCGACTGTAGCGACGGGGGCCAGCAGCGGATAACACTGGTGCCATGGCCCGACGCGCAACAACCGCATTCGTGATCCTCGGGCTACTACAGGTCGCCGGCTGCGGTGGCACGGCGCCTCGCAATTCGCTGCAGCCGACGGCAATCAACGTCATCGAACCTGCCGCCGCCACGGCGCCTGGCCAGCGACTGGCATTCGCGGCACTGCGCTATCGCACCGCCATCTTTCCGGGCGCGACGTCGACCACTGTCACCTATGGATCGGCGCCCGGCTTCAACACCAACACGCCCGTCACCCTGCAACTCGATCTCTATCGACCGACTGGCGACGTAGCCACCAACCGACCGTTGCTCGTGTGGATTCATGGCGGCGCGTTCCTCTATGGCAACCGCAGTGAGATGACGGCAGTTTCGAAGGCGTACGCGCGGCTCGGGTACGTCACCGCCTCCATCTCGTACCGGCTCGACCCCGGCAACCACTGCCTGCAGGTACAGGCCGGCCTGTACTCAGGGGCCGAGCAGGTCGCCGAACGCGCCCGCTGCGAGAAGGCAATTCTCGGCGCCCGCGACGACGCCGCGATGGCGATCGCGTGGCTGCGCTCACACGCGGCGACGTACGGCATCGACCCCACGCGAGTTGCGGTCGGCGGAAGCTCCGCCGGCGCGATCACGGCCATCCATGTCGGTCAGACGCTCAACACTCCCGGCGCTCCGCCACCCGCCGCCTCACAGGTCTCGGCGGTGCTCGCGATGTCGGGTTGCAACTACGTCGAGAACTCCATCGATGCGTTCGACGCGCCCATCGCAGTGTCGGCCAGCGGCGGGGATCCGCTGGTGCCGTTCACCTGTTCGGTCGCGACGGTGAACGCCGCCGAGGCCGTTGGAACTCCCGTCGTGCGCAACTTCTACGAGCAAGAAGGTGCACATGCACAAGCCCTGTACGTTCAGCACCAAGCCGAGATCGATCGATCATGGCGCCTCTTCCTCATCGATCATTTGGGTTTGCCATGACGAACGACAGCATGACGAACCTTGCCAGTGACTTTACTCGCGACGGCGCCGTCTGCGTGCGTGGGCTGGTTGCGCCGGATCTCTTACAGCGCGTCACCGAGGCCGTCGAGGCGAACCGCGCAGACCCCAGCGATCTGGCGCAGGTGGCCAGCCAGAGCGACGACCCGGGCCGCTTCCTCGAAGACTTCTGCAACTGGCAGCGCTTTCCCGCCTATCTCGAACTCGCGAACGCGACCGCCGCCACTGCACAGGCGCTGATGGGTTCGAAGACCGTGCGGCTCTACCACGACCATCTGCTGGTGAAGGAGGCCGGCACCCGCCAGCCCACGCCGTGGCACCAGGACCAGCCGTACTACGACGTCGACGGTCGCGATGTCATCAGCATGTGGCTGCCGGTGGACCCGGTACCGCGCGCCAGCACACTCGAGTTCGTGGCCGGCACCCACCTCGGCCCATGGCTGATGCCGCGCACCTTCATGCAGCGCGAGGCCAAATGGTTCGAGGAAGGCTCACTGCAGGACGTGCCCGATGTGCAGGCCGACCGCGATGCGTTTCCGATTCTCGGGTGGGAGTTGCAACCGGGCGATGCAGTCTTCTTTCATGCGCTCACGCTGCATGCCTCACAGGGCGCGGCCGGGCTACGCCGCGTCGTGTCGATTCGCTTCTTGGGTGACGACGCCACCCGCATCGAACGCAGGTGGCGCTGCAGCCCACCGATTCCCGCCGATGCCACGTTTCCGGATGTGCTGACGAACCAGACCAGATAAGTAGTCAGCTACTCATGACAGCCGGGGGTGAGCGGCGCACAGTGTGCGCATGTCGTATCAACCGCCTTTCCCGCCCGGTGACAATCGCCCGCGCTCGACGCCGATTCCCAGCGATGCCTTCATCGCCGCTCCGATGCAGGAGCCCGTACCGCCGACCGTCGGAGCGTTCCTTGGCGGACAGGTGCCGACTCAGCCCCCAGCCTTCGTCGCACCCAGACGACGACGGCATTGGGGCCCCACCATCGTCACCTTGTTCATCGTTGGGGCAGTTGTGGTCGGCGTCGGGGCCGCCGTCATCGGGGTCATGAGGGCGAAGGAGTCCGTCGACACAGCGATACAGCAGAGCAACGAGCTCTCCGATCCGAACCTGTCGAACAATGACCGCACTGCACTCGGCCTGACAGGCAACGAGCAGACGATGTTCCAGGGGGGCGCCCCCGGCGCGCTCGCCGCCGCGTTCGACACGGCTATCCCAGGCGAGCCGACGATGTTCCTGGACATGCTGCTCTATCCCGACTACGCGTTCGCTACCGCGCAGAACAGCACACTGCCGGACCACTTCGATGAGTACGGCTGGCGAACCGGACGGATCGGGTCACCATCACCGAAGCAGAACGATGCGGAGGCGGCCAACGCTGTCTTCTCCATCGACCAGGTGAACTGGGCAGGTTTGAGTTCGCTCGTGGCGGACGCCGTGAACGTGGCCAATGTCGAGCAGGGCGCAGTGACGCACGTGTCGGTCGGTCGCAATACGTTCTCGCCCGATCTGGCAGTCGTCATTCGCGTGTACGTCAGCGGTCCGCGCAGCAGCGCATACATCGAGGCTGACGCAAACGGCACCGTCATCGCCGTTCACTAAGCTGGCGGCATGACAGCGTCGTCGCATCTTTCCAACGTGTGGTTCTCCGTGACTCCTCTGCAGGTGTCGCACGGTCAGGGTTGCTGGGTCACCACCACCAGCGGCGAGGAGTACCTCGACTTTGCCGCCGGCATTGCGGTCAACTCCACCGGCCACGCACACCCAGCGGTGGCCGCAGCCATCGGCGCGCAGGCGCAGCGGTTCATTCACGCTCAGGTCAACGTGTACAAGCACGACCTGCTCGAGCCGTTGGCAGCCAAGTTGGCCGAGCTCTCGCCGGGGGCCATCGACACGTTCTTCTTCGCCAACTCCGGCGCCGAGATCACCGAGGGCGCCATCAAGTTGGCCAAGCAGGCAACCAAGCGGCCGCACACCATCGTGTTCGCCGGCAGCTTCCACGGTCGCACGCACATGGCGATGGCGATGACCACCTCCAAGACCGGCTACCGCGCTGGCCATGCGCCGCTTCCGTCGGGTGTTTTCGCCGCCCCCTACCCGGACCCGATGGCACCCGACCAGGACGCCGAAGTTGCCAAGGCGCTCTACGGCTTCGACCACCTGTTGAAGAGCATGACCGCGCCTGAAGAGACGGCTGCCGTCATCCTCGAACCCGTGCTTGGTGAGGGCGGCTACATCCCGGCGCCCACCGCATTCATCCACGGCATCGTCGAGCGCTGCCGTCAGCACGGCATCCTCTTCATCGCCGACGAAGTGCAGTCCGGTTTCGGCCGCACCGGCAAGATGTTCGCCGTTGAGCACTACGGCATCGAGCCCGACATCATCTGCATGGCCAAGGGCATTGCCAGCGGCTTCCCCTTCGCCGCGCTGGGCACCAGCCGCGAGCTCGACAACAAGTGGCCCACCGGCAGCCACGGTGGCACCTATGGCGGCAACGCCATGGGTTGCGCGGCCGCGCTGGCCACCATCGAGATCATGGAGGACCCTGCTTTCCTCGCCAACGTCAACGCCCGCGGCACGCAACTGCAGGCCGGCATCCGTGAGCTACAGCAAGAGCACAGCACCATCACCGACGTGCGCGGGTTGGGCCTGATGGTGGGTACCGAGTTCGACGATGCTGCCCGCGTCAGCGGGATCATCAAGCACTGCCTGGAGGAGGGCCACCTCATCTTGATGAATGCCGGCACTTACGGGCGCACCCTGCGCTGGATGCCACCGCTGGTGGTCAACGAGCGCGAGATCGACCTCGCGCTTGCGGCCTTCGGCGCTGCCCTCAAGGCCACCGCCTAAATGCCCCGGCTCGACGCCGAGCGCATCGAGCTCTGGCGTCAGTTCGGTGCCGTCTCGGTCGCGCTGCAACGCCGACTCGACCAAGTCTTGATCGAAGTGCACGATCTGCCACTCACCTGGTTCGACGCGCTCACCGACATCCGCGCCGCTGGTGGATCCATCCGCGTCCACGAGCTCTGTGAGGTATTGGGCGAGGTTCCCAGCAGCTTCTCGCGTCGGCTCGACCGGATGGAGGACGCCGGGTTCGTGCTCCGCAAACACACACCACAGCCCGACGACCGGCGCGCCGTGACTGTGTCACTCACCGCCGATGGTCGTGCGGAGTGGCGCGACGCCAACATCACATACCGGCGCTTCGTACAGGAGTACTTCGCCAAGAAGCTGACCGATACCGACATCGCTGCCCTGCAACGCATCTGTTCGAAGCTGGCCTAGAGCCCGGCTACACCGTCTCCATCCGTGCACGCAGCACGTTGAAGACCGTGCCGTCCATTCGCAGCGAGTCGTCGGATTCATAGCGGCTGCGCAGCTCGCCAAATCGCGTTTCGGGCGCTACGGTCAGCGCCGCCACTTCGTCGAACAGCTACAGTTGCGCCTCATTGGGTGAGGTGCCCGGCTCCCACCCTTCTCCCCACACATCCCACGGCACATCTCGACCTTGTTCAGCGAGGCGAGGTCCAGGCGCAGGTTGCCCGCAATCCAGTGCGCCCCGTGCTCGTTGACCGCCGACAGCCCGCAACGGCCTTCATCCATCTCACCGCGCCGCCATGCCTGCCACGCGTGACCGGCCGTGACGAACTGTTGAGGGGTGACGTAGAACGGGTCGTCGATGAGCTTCAGCATCGGCAGCCACACGTCGTCGAGCTGCGCGTCCACCATCTGCCGCCGCGACTCGGCGGCGTTCCAATACTCCGCGACCCAGTGGTCCTCGAAACCCGGGCCGGAAGTATGCGCCAAACCCGCACCGGGCGCGGGCCGGTACACCGGCTGCGCGCAGCAACGCAACGGTGAGGCGGCTGTACGCATGGCAGCGCGCGCCGACACGGTTGGCCGCTGGTCGCGGCTCATTGAGTGGGCGGTCATCGACGGCCAGTGCGATCGCCAGTGTGTCGCGCTCGTGGATAGTTTCGGCTTGTACAGACGACAGCTGAGCGCCGTACAACGATTCGGCGAACAGGTCGTAGACCAATATTCCCTGCACCGTTGCCACGACGTCACGGATGTCGCCGGTGTTGCTGTCGATGTCGTCGTCCAGCGTGGTGAAGCGGCCGGGCGCGGCATAGAAGTCGAGCGATTCCGGATCCATACGTCGACCCTGACACATCCGTCGAGGCACCCTGCTCAGGGTTCAGCTGGCAGGTTGAAGACGCCGGGTGAAGAACGCCAAGATCTCGTCGCGCGCCGCAATTGTCGGCTCCCCAACCTCGTCGATGAGCTGGGTGGTGACCACGCTGTGCGGCACGCCCGTCCAGCCTCCGGGCGCAGCTGCCGAGTCCGGAAGCGTGCGCGCCAGGAGACGGTCGCCAAGGGCACGGTCGAACGACCCGAAGCGCTCCGCCTTGCAGTAGCTGTCGCCGGCGAAGCGGTAGGCCAACACGGTGAGGTCCTCATCGACGAGGCGGCGTCTGATGGTGACCATGTCTGCATCGAGGATGCCAGTGCTGGCCGCGTCGTCGAAGGGCAGCGAAGGTTGCGACATCACCGGCGCCAGCATCGACGGTTCCAGCATCATGCCCAGCGCGAAGTTGCCGGTGAAACACATGCCGATGGCACCCACGCCCGGGCCGCCGCACTCCGTGTGCGCGTGTGCCGACAGTTGCCGCAGCCAGGTGACCATCGGGCTCGGGCGGCCCTCCGCGAACGAGGTGAACTCGCGACGCACGCACGGCAGCCCGAACGACTCCGTCGCGATCTCCATCGTGGGCACCGCGCCGTCGGGCCCGAACAGGCTGGGCATCCACACCGTGAAGCCGGCATCACGGACCCACCGCGCGAAGCGAGCGACGTACGGGGTGATACATGGCATCTCAGTGATCACGATGACCGCCGGGCCTGAACCCGCGACATACACCGACTTGGTTGCGTCGTCGTTGTCGCCGAAGGTCATCGCGCGCTTGACAAAGTCGTCGAGCGGGTCGAGCTGATCGAGTGGTTGGGTCATGAGTGCGCTCCCCTGTGCTGTTGAAGACGTCAGTGACGTTGGCCGAAGTCTTCCGCGTCAACGGATATGAATCGCAATCGGCCCCACGTGATCGTCGACTAGGGACCTTTGGCCCTACGGCGAGGGCCACGTCGCACCGATGATGTAGTTGAGTACAACGAGACTGCACCACGCTGTCGGAGGCGTCCTTCGGGGACTGCGAGGGCCGGCGCCCTCGCGGTCCGAGGAGGTTCAGGGCGATGACAGTGGTCAACAGGCCAGGTGACAAGGTGCAACGGTCGCCGCCGCTCGGCGTACATCTTGTGGACGCCACGGGCGGGCCGCTCGCCGGCGAAGGCCGTATGCGTCGGATACTGCCGTTCGCGGTTACGGCTGCTGCGAGCATGCTGGTTGCGGCGCCGTTCACGACGTGGACTCGACCGGGTCTCGCTGTTGTTTCGTCGCTCCTCGTCATCGTTGCGATCATCGGTTCGTTGATCGTTCCGTGGCATCGGCTTCCACGCTCTGCTCAGGTCACGGTGCCGTTCGTACTGCTGTTGGCAACGCTGTTGTTGGCGCGGTCGAGCGGAGAAGGGTTCGGTTCGCCGTTCTCAACGATGGCCATCTTGCCACTGCTGTGGTTGGCGATCTACGAGAGCGGCTACGCCGTGTCGCTGGCAGCGACGGTGGCGGGGCTGGGTCTTTGGCTCGCCACCCAGGGTGGAGGCGAGGGTGTTGTGCCCGCTGGAAACGCGGTCTCCGCGATTGTCTTGGCCATTTGCGGCGCTGGCATGGGAATCACGTTGCACGACCTTGTTGCCGATGCTCGACGGCTCGCTCGCTCGCTGCGCGCCAACCAGGCCGCTCTCGAGGACTCGGCGCTGGTCTTGAACTCCTTACCGGAGCGAGTCAGCAGATATCGCGTTGGCGATCATGTCGTCACCTTCTGTAATCGGGCATGGGCCGATCAGTACCACTTCGACGACCGTGCAATCGTCGGCCGTCCCTTGGACGAGTTCTTGTCCGAGGACGAACTGGAGGGTCTTCGTTCCCAGCTGGCCGTTCTGGGTCCGGACAACCCGATCTTGGACGACCCAGTGGCGCGTGCCGCCGACAGCGCCTCTGGTCGTTGGCTGCAGTGGGTAGACCGGTACGTGGTCGGCGCCGATGGACCACAAGTGCTTTCCATCGGTCGCGACGTGACAGATCGGCACGAGGCGGAGCGACTGTTGGCGGAGAGCGAAGCCCGGTTCCGTGATCTCGCCGACAAGTCGGCCGACGTGGTGTGGCGTTTCGTTCTCCAGCCGGTCCCGCATTTCGACTACATGAGCCCGTCGGTCGAGAAGATCCTCGGGTATCCCCCGTCGTACTTCGTCGGGGACTTCGGGCACATGTTGGACATCATCGATGTGGCAGAGGTCAAAGTGATCGAGGGTGCGCTGCGTGGTGAGTCGGAACTCGCGCGATTCGACTTCCACTTCCGCCACGCCAACGGCTCGACGGTGATCGGGGAGACGCATACCTCTGTCATCGGCGAAGGTTTGCAGGGTGTCAGCCGTGACGTGACCGAGCTGCGTCAGCTGCAGTCCGAATTGGCCGCGCTTGCTCTGCGTGATCCACTGACCGGATTGGCGAATCGGCGCCTGTTCGATGAACTGTTCGCCGCCAAGCTTGCACACGCGCAGCGCAATGGTCAGCCGTTGGCCGTCGCCTTTCTCGATCTCGATCGTTTCAAGAAGGTCAACGACACGTTCGGTCACAGCGCCGGCGACGTGGTGCTGCGCGAAACTGGTCATCGATTGGAAGCCATCGTTCGCGCCGCGGACACTGTCGCCCGGGTTGGCGGGGACGAGTTCGTGGTCGTGTACGAGCCGAACGACGTCGGCTCGGACAGCCGCATCGAACGCATCCACCAAGCGCTGTCAACCCCGATCAACATCAGTCCGACCGTTGTGGTCGAATGTCCAGCAAGCATCGGCATCGCAGATACGCGGATAGTCGGCTACAACCCCGCTGATCTGCTCGGCGCAGCCGACACAGCGATGTACGAAGCGAAACGGATGCGGTATTCGCGTATCGGTGGCCCGACGAGATGATCCACGATTGCCGGACAGCCCTGCCAGCAAGCTGCCGCAGCACAGCTCCGATTGAGCGCTAGGTGCCTTGCGCGGGCAGACTCTCCTCGAGTTCGCAGTCGCGAGGAGACCGCAATGTCCAACACCACCGCCGTCATCGTTGACGCCGTTCGCACACCACTGGGTCGTCGCAACGGCAAGCTGAAGGACTGGCACCCGGTGGATCTGGCCGGCGAGACGCTCACAGCATTGCAGGAACGCACGGGCATCGACCCTGGCCTCGTCGACGACGTCATCATGGGCTGCGTCATGCAGATCGGTGAGCAGGCTGTCAACATCGCTCGCAACGCGGTCCTCGCCGCCGGCTGGCCCGAGCACGTGCCCGGCACCACCATCGATCGCCAGTGCGGCAGCAGCCAGCAGGCCGCCCATTTCGCCGCGCAGGGTGTCATCGCCGGCGCCTATGACATCGTGGTTGCCGCCGGTGTGGAAGTGATGACGCGCGTGCCGATGGGCTCGTCGATGGCCGACGGCAAGTTCGGCTTTCCCTTCGGTCCGAAGGTCGGCGCCCGCTACGCCCCGGAGGGTGGCTTGGTCCCGCAGGGCATCTCCGCCGAAATGATCGCCGACAAGTGGGGCCTCACCCGCGACGACCTCGATTCGTTCGGCGTGCGTTCGCAGGAGTTCGCCCGCCGTGCCACCGACGAGGGCCGCTTCGCCCGCGAGATCCTGCCGCTGCTGGGTTCCGACGGTGCGATGATGACCACCGACGAAGGCTTGCGCGACACCACGCTCGAGTCGCTGGCCAAGCTGAAGCCGGCATTTCGCACGGAGGAGGACGGCGGGCGCGTCACCGCCGGCAACTCCTCGCAGATCACCGACGGTGCCTCCGCAATGCTGATCATGAGCGAGGCCAAGGCCAAGGAGCTCGGCCTCACACCGCGTGCCCGCTTCGTCAACTTCAGCCTCGCCGGCGACAACCCGCGCATGATGCTGACGGCACCCATCCCTGCCACGCACAAGGTGCTGGCTCGCGCCGGGCTGACCATCGACGACATGGATCTCACCGAGATCAATGAAGCGTTTGCCTGCGTCGTACTCGCGTGGGAGAAGGAACTGCACCCCAACATGGCAACGGTCAACGTCAACGGTGGCGCAATTGCGCTCGGCCACCCACTGGGCGCATCCGGTGCACGGCTGATGACCACGCTGCTCTGTGAGCTGGAACGCACCGGTGGCCGCTACGGCCTGCAGACCATGTGTGAGGGTGGCGGTATGGCCAACGCCACCATCATCGAACGCCTCGGCTGAGCCCTCACACTCGACGACAACTCTCACGACAACGACACGGGCAACCCTCAAGCACAGGGTCAGATAGCCTGACCGTGTGCCTGCGTTGTCGACCATCATCTGGGTGCTCGTTGGCCTCGGTGGGGGTTATGTCCTGTGGAAAAGTGGTATCGGCATGCTGCGCAGCTTCACCACACCAATGCCCGCGCCACCCCCCGCAGGTGAGATGCGCAGGATCAACGTCAGGTACCGCTGCACCATATGTGGCTTGGAGCTGAAGATGATGTTGGCCCCCGACGAGGACCCACCGCCACCGCGCCACTGCCTCGAAGACATGGTCATCGTGGCACCACTCTTCGAATAGGGTTACTCACAGTCTGTGGATAACCCTGTGATGTAATTACATCACTGTGAGTCGAACTCGGCTATTTCCACTTCGTGGCGGTGAACAGGCCGGCCAACATGAAGCACAGACCCACCAGCACCGGGGTGTTGGTGTTGTTGAACGAGGGAATCAGATACCGCGACAGGATGGCGAGCGCACCGAGGCCGATGAAAACGGCCATCATGATGGGCACCCACTTCGGGCTCTCATAGAACTCCTTGGGCGTCGGCGGCGTGTAGCGCGACGACTGGCCGATGGAGCTGTCGTGATGCGGTGCCTCTCTCGCCATCGACGTCACCTGACCGGGCTTGGTGCCCTTGGGTGTCACACGGCCAGTTGATTTGCGTTTCGGAGGAGCCACGGCGGGAGAGTCTAGGCCAACACATTCGACAACGGCTGGTCTCACCAGGCAGGCTGTCGTAGTGCCTCGCGTTCTCGTGATCGACAGCTACGACAGCTTCGTCTACAACCTTGTCCAGTACCTCGGCGAGCTCGGCGCCGAGCCCATCGTCGTGCGCAACGACCAGCTGACAGTCGACGAAGCACTGTCCTTGGAGCCCGACGGCGTGTTGCTCTCACCAGGCCCCGGACGCCCGGAGGACGCCGGCATCATCTGTGACGCGATCCCCGCCTTCGCCGCCGCTGGCATTCCTGTGCTCGGTGTCTGCCTGGGCCATCAGGCCATCGGCCACGCATACGGCGGCTCGGTGGTTCGTGCCCCGAACCTGATGCACGGGAAAACCTCCCCCATCGAGCACCAGGGCACGGGAGTCTTCGAAGGCTTGCCGTCGCCGCTGACCGCAACCCGCTATCACAGCCTGGTCATCGACCCGGCCACGATGCCGGCGTGCCTGGAAGTGACGGCAATGTGCGACGAGATCGTGATGGGTGTACGCCACCGCGAACTACCCATCGAAGGCGTGCAGTTCCACCCGGAGAGCATTCTCACCGGCGCCGGCCACGACCTACTACGCAACTTCTTGCGCCGCACCTGACCAGCACCGCAGCGCTGCGCAGTGCTACACCGTCGTGGTGGTCGGTGCGATTGTGGTCGTCGTCGTCGGTGCGGTCGTGGTCGTCGTTGTCGGAGCGATCGTGGTCGTCGTCGGCGGAATGGTCGTGGTGGTGGTCGCAACAACCACCACCTTGCCGACCTTGAGCTTGACGACCGTTCCCGGCGCGACGTCGGTACCGGAGGCGATGCTCTGCGTGATGACCTTGCCATCCTTGGGGTCGCCGGCCGGCACGTTCTGGTACGACACATCTGGCACCAAGCCGAGGCCGTTGAGCTTCGTGCGGGCAGCGGCCTCGGTGAGACCCTCGATCGGCGGCACCTTCACGGGTGCGGCGCCACTGGAGACGAACAGTGTGATCGGGCTGCCCTTTGGCACCAGCGCTGCGACTGCCGGGTCGGTGCGAACAGCGGTACCTGCAGCCACCGTGTCGCTTGCCTCAGGGTTCACCGAGACGACGACAAGGCCAGCGGTCTCCAGCGAGGTGCGCGCGTCGGCTTCGGAGAGGCCGCTCACCGGCGGTACCGCAACCTGATTGGCGCCAGCGGAGATGACCAGTGTGACCGTGTCGCCCTGGCGGACTTGCGTACCGGCCGGCGGATCGGTTTTTACTACCTTGCCGGCCTCGACGCCGGGGTTGTCCTCGGTGACGCTGGTCGGGTTGAGGACCAAGCCCTTGCTGTTCAGGTAGTCGATCGCTTCCTGCTGGGTCTTACCAGCCAGGTCGTCGAGCGCGAACGGGGTGCGAACCGGGACATAGAAGACGGTCACCGCCTGATCCCGCTGCACCGTGACGCCGGCGATGGGCTCCGTGCGGGTGATGGTGCCTTCGGGCCAGTCGGCAGGCGGCGCCGGATCGATCTGCGCCGGGTTGAGCTGCAGCCCCGCGTCGGTGAGGACGACACTGCCCTCTTCGAGTACAGCACCCTTGACGTCAGGCATCGCGAATTCGCTGGGCGCCTTGTCCTTCGACAACGCGTTGAACAGCACCAGCCCGCCGACAACCAGGGCGATGAGCGCAAGAAACCCGATGACCGCGTACATGCCGCCACGGCCTTCCGGCTGCTGCGGTTGCTGCACCAGCGCAGTGCGCGGGACCGCACCGGTACCGGCGGTACCGGGCATGGCGGTGGTACGCGGAAGGCCGACGGTGGCGGCGGGAACCGCAGTGCGCGCCATGGCGGTGGTGCCAGGGGCGGCACCCATTGCGCTCGCCAATGCCTGCACCGGCTCGCCGTTGCGGAAGCGGCGCAGGTCGTCGCGCACGGCTTCGGCGGTGGGGTAACGAATCTCCGGCTTCTTCGCCAGCAACTTGGCGACGATTGCCTCGAACGACTTGGGCACGTCGGCAACCAGCTGGTTGAGTGGCTGCGGCTGCTCGTGTACCTGCTTGTAGGCAATGCTGACCGGGTTCTCGCCGCTGAACGGCGGGCGGCCGGCCACCATCTCGTAGAGCACGATGCCCAGCGAGTACAGATCGCTGCGCGGGTCCGGGTTGGCGCCCTGCGCCTGCTCGGGGGAGAAGTAGGTGGCGGTGCCCATCACCGAGCCGGCCTGTGTGAGGTTGCTCTCGGTGGGCGCATTCATTGCCCGTGCTATGCCGAAGTCGGCCACTTTCACCTGGCCGTTGGCGCCGATGAGAATGTTGGCGGGCTTGATGTCGCGGTGTACCACACCATTGCGATGTGCAAAGCCCAGCGCCGCCGCGATCTCGCTGCCGATCTCCGCTGCCTGCTGGCTGTTGACGTGGCCGTTGGCGCGCAGGATGTCGGCCAGCGTGCGCCCCTGCACGTACTCCATTGCCATGAAGTAGGTGTTGGCGTACTGGCCCCAGTCGTACACGCCAACGATGTTGGGGTGGTTCAGGTTGGCAGCGCTCTGCGCTTCACGGCGGAAGCGCTCGACGAAGTTGGGATCCACCGCGAACTCAGGGAACAGCACCTTGATGGCAACCGGCCGGTCCAGCAACAGGTCGCGCGCCAGGAACACGTCGGCCATGCCGCCGCGCCCGATGCGCTGTTGAAGTTCATAGCGGTCGTTCAGGACGGTCCGCTCGGTGTTGCTGCTCACTGCGCTGCTTTCTGGCTGAAATCGCCACCCGAGGATACAGACCGAGCCAGCCGAAGGGCGTTCATGTCAGAGGCCCGACGCGAACAGATAGTCGAAGACCTGCTTTGCAATGGGGCCGGCGAGCTTGCCGCCGGTGCCCGCACTGATCTGATCGGTGGTGCCCTTGATGACCACCGACACTGCGTAGCGCGGCGCCTCGGCGGGCGCGAAGCCGATGATCCATGCGTGCGAGCGCTGCGGTTCGCCCTGTACGAAGTTCAGCTGCGCGGTACCCGTCTTCGCTGCGGCTTGGATGCCGTTGGCCAGCTGCATCGCCCTGCCGGTGCCGCTGTTGACCACGCCCACCATGAGCCCGGTCAACGTCGCCGCCGTGGCCGCCGAGATCGGTGTCTTCCACACTTGGTCGGTGGGGGTGCGGGAGATCACAGTGCCATCGTGCTTGAGGGTGGCAGCGATCACGTGTGGCGTCATCATCCGGCCACCGTTGGCGACGGTGGCCGCGATCATGCACATGTGCAGCGGCACCATCAGGTCGTTGCCCTGACCGAAACCGCCGATGGCCAACAACGGCAGCTGATCCTCGAAGAACGCAGCGTCGCACGGCAGGACGTTTCCGCAGAAACTGCTCGCGACCGCACCGGGCAGGTCGATGGGCAGCTTCTCGCCGATTCCCCAGCTGCGAACACCGTCGGTCATTCGCTGCGGCCCGAGCTCGGTGGCCAACCGCGCGAACGGAATGTTGCAGCTGCGATAGAAGACCTCGGCCATCGTGCCGCCGCAGGCGCTGCCGCCGTAGTTCTGAATCGGGTCGTTGGTCTGCGGCGGGACGAACGCGGTTTCGGTGGGCCACGAACGGTCCATGCTGGTCACGCCATTCTCGAACGCGATTCCGGCGGTGACCACCTTGAACGCGGAGCCGGGCATGTAGTTCTCCTGGTATGCATTCGCCAGCAGTGGTTTACCGGGGTAGTTGTTGAGGAAGTTGAGGACGTTCTCGGCGTTCTTCGTGTTGTGATCAGCGACCTGGTTGGCATCGAATCGGGGCAGGCTGACCATGGCGAGGATTTCGCCGGTGCGAACATCCATCACCACCACCGAACCCTGCACTGCCTCAGTTGCGCCATTGGCCAACTGCGCAGCGTTGAAGTCGTCGATCGCCTTCGCCGCCACGGCTTGCACGTCGTTGCGCAGGGTCAGCTGCACGCTGCCGGTGTTGTCCGCACCGCCAAAGACACTGTCCACTTTCTGCTGGGTAGTGTCGCCCATCAACACATCGTTCTGTGTTTTCTCCAGCTGCGTACTGCCGAAGCTGTACGAGTAGTACCCGGTGATGTTGCTGAAGAGATTCTGGGTCGGGTACTCACGCTGAAACTTGTACGACGACTCGGGATCCGGCACCGGCACGCTGCGTGCAACTACCACACCGTCGGCCGTGATGATGGGGCCGCGCATGCGATTGAAGTCGCGAATGGTCTGGCGATTGTTCTGCGGCGCCGCGTTCAGCTCCTCCTTCTTCGTCACCTGGATGACGTTGAGCGCGGCGAAGAGCGCGATGTACAGCACCAACAATCCGGCCGCCAGCTTACGAATCTGCTTGTTCATGCCGTGACGCCCTTGCGTTCGTCACGGCGCAATCGGCGCGCCTCGCGACGCTCGGAGAAGGTCAATTCGTCGGGCGTCTCACCGCGGCGGCGCGCACCCGAATCACTGATGCGGAGGAGGAGCGCGAGCAGGATGTAGTTCGACAGCAGGCTGCTGCCGCCGTAGCTGACGAACGGCAGTGTGATACCCGTCAGCGGCACCAGCCGCACCACACCACCGATGATGATGAACGCCTGCATCGTGATGATGGTCGTCAGGCCGGTGGCGAGAAGCTTCTCGAACGGGCGGTCGGCGCGCATGGCAACTCGCAGGCCGCCACCGAGCAGCAGCAGGAACGCAATGATGATCGCGGTGGCTCCGATCAGGCCCATCTCCTCGCCGATGGCCGCAAAGACGTAGTCGGTGCTGGCCGCAGGGATCTTGGTGGGGTTACCCAGGCCCAGCCCGGTTCCGGCGGTGCCGCCGTTGGCGAAGGCGAACATTGCCTGTGCGGCTTGGTACCCCTTGCCTTCGTACTGGCTCCACGGGTCCAGCCAGACGGCGACGCGCGTCTGCACGACGTCGAACAACCGCCACGCGACGAAGGCAGCGCCGGAGAAGATGACAAGCCCGAGTACCAAATAGATGGCGCGCTCGGTGGCGACCCACATCATGACCATGAACAGCGTGAAGAACAGCAATGCCGAGCCAAGGTCCTTCTCCGCGACCATCACCGCAACGGCGAACGCCCACGCCAACGTGATCGGTAGTAGGAAGCGAATCTCGGGGACGCGGATGAAGCCGACCCGACGTGTGCCGGCAGCGATCAGTTCCCTGTTGTCGGCAAGGTAGGAGGCGAAGAACAGCGCGAGCGCGATCTTGGCGAACTCGCCCGGCTGAAAGTTGACCGGGCCGATGCTGACCCAGATCTTCGCTCCACCGACGGTGGTGCCGATGCCCGGAACCAGTGGCAACATCAGCAGCCCGGCGCCGACGAAGAGAAAGGTCCACTTGTAGCGAGCGAGGTCGGGTGGCCGCTGCACCACGAGCAACGTGAGTACGAATGCGACGATGGCTATGAAGGACCACGTCGTCTGGAGTGCTGCCCGACGCTCGCTGAGGCGGGCGATCATCACATAGCCGATGCCGTGCAACATGATGGCCAGCGGCAACAGCGTGCCATCGGCCCCACGTGCCAACCACCGGGTGGCGAAATGGGCGGCCAGCAGCATTCCCAGCAGCGCGATGAGGAACGGCACCAGCGACGCAGGCATCGAGGCGTTCTTGCCCAGCGAGGCCAGCACGAACGCGACCGCGGAGATACCAGCGGCCATGATGACCAAGCCGAGCTCACTGTTTCGGCGGGCAGCAGCGACGGGCGACAGCTGGCTCATCGAGTCACCCGGCAGTGGTGGGCGGCGTGGAGGGCGTGAGAGTTGTTGCGGCGCTGGTCGTGGTGGCCACCGACGAACTCGAGGTCGGTGTGCTGGTGGTGGTCACCACGGTGGTGGTGGGTGCCGGCTCGTTGTCGGCGTTGTGACGGACCACCAGCACGAACACGATGGTCAGCATTGCAATCACGCCGACGGTGATGCCGAACAACAGTGCACCGATACCGAGGCGACGACGAGGCGGCGCCGAAGTTAGGGGGAGCACCGCGGTTGCAGCAGCGTCGCCCAAGGGCGCAACCGGGGTCCCGGCCTCGGCATCGATCAAGCGCTCTGGCTGCTCGTCGTCCCACGCCAGTTCGACATCGAGGTCGGCCGACTCGTGTGGCGGCTCCTCACCCTCCAGCACGTCGACCACGACAACGGTGACGTTGTCGCGACCGCCATGCTCGTTGGCGGCCGCGACCAGGGCATCGGCTGCGTCCTGCGGCGACGGGTTCGCCAGCATCAGCTCGGCAATCTCCGCGTCGTCCACCTCGTCGACCAGTCCATCGCTGCACAGCACGTAACGGTCGCCCTGCACGAACGACAACACCCAGGTATCGACACGAACGTTGGGCTCGATGCCCAAGGCACGAGTGACGATGTTGCGGCGTGGATGGCTGCGCGCCTCGGCCTCGGTGATGTGCCCGGTGGACACCAGCTCCTGCACGTAGCTGTGGTCGATGGTGACGCGCCGCAGGCGGCCTGCCCGCATCACATAGCTGCGACTGTCGCCGACGTTGACCATCGCCAACCGCCGCTGCCCGGTGCCGTCGACCAAGACGACCATTGCGGTGAGCGTGGTGCCCATCCCGCGTTGCGCGGCGTTGCTGTGGGCACCCTGGAAGATGGACGCATTGGCCTCCACCACGGCCGCCACGACAACGTCCACGGATTCTGCGCCAGCCGCGAGACGGTCGCGCAGCATGCCAGCGGCAATGGCACTGGCAACCTCGCCAGCGGCGTGGCCACCCATGCCGTCGGCGACCCCGTAGACCATCGGCAGCGCGACGAACGAGTCTTCATTTTCTGTGCGCACGCGGCCGGTATCGGTAGCGGCGCCCCAGGCCAGTGCGGGCGCCGTGGGCAGGTCGGTCATGCGAACCTCATTGCGCCTCGAAGATGGTGCTGCCGATCTGCAGCCGGTCGCCAACCGCCAGCTGCACCGGCGCCGAGATGCGACCGCCGTTCACATGCGTGCCATTGGTGCTCCCGAGATCTTCCACCCAGACCCCACCATCGCCCGGAAACACTCGAGTGTGCAGCTGCGACGCAAACGTGTCGTCCGGAATGCCGATCGAACAGGTGGGGGCACGGCCCAGCGTCAGCTCGCTCTTGATGGCGTAGGCCGATCCCTTACGGACCTTTGGCTCCAACACGATCAGCTTGCTGGGCACTCCCCGCTTCGCACGCGGGTTCTTCTTGGTGGTGGCCGGTGCTGGAGCGGCGGGACGCTCAGCAGGCGTCGTGGCGTCGTGGGTGGCGCTGCGCGGATTGACCTGCTGCGTCTGGATGCCAAGGCGCGGGCCGCGAACCTCGCTCCACACCGCCCACAGCACCCGTGCAAAGAAGAGATAGAGCAGTGCAAGGAGCGCGTAGTTGAGAATGTTGAGTTGAGCCTCGCTCACGAGGCCTCGAACCGCAGGTGCGTGCTGCCCACGCTGACGATGTCGCCATCGGCCAGCGCACGCTCACCCTGGATGCGAGTGCCGTTCACCTTGGTGCCGTTGGTGCTGCCCAGATCGACCAACGCGTACGACGAACCGGAAGCACGAACTTCCGCATGGGCACGGCTGACGTTGGCATCATTGACCGGAATGGTGCAGCTGGGGAGGCGGCCGATGGTGGCAACCTGCTGACCGAGTGTGATGCGCTCGCCGCTCGGCAGCACGAGCGACCCGGCGCCCACACCCCCGCCAGCTTCCTTCATCCGACAGGTGGTGGTGAATCGTCCGGGCTTGAGATCGTTGTCGACCACCATCTCCACGACGACCGGGCCCATGAAGTGGTACCCCTCGGCCCGAGCATATTCGCGGGCGGTCTCGCGTAGCTCGGTGTTCAAAGCCTCGTCGATATCGGAGAATGCTGCATGGTCGCGGGCGCTCAAACGGATGGAAAACACGTTCGGCACGATGCGGCGACCCTTGACGTCGACGCTGCGATGGTCGTCCATGTCGCGCAGGACGCGCCGACCTAATTCGACCGGACGGATGCTGGAACGTGAACCGCGAGAAAACACGCCCTCGACCATACGCTCCAAACTGTGCTCGAACGACTGCAAACCCATATCGGGTTCCAGGCTAGTCGCTGCACCTGTTGGCGTCCTTGCGCCCACGCCCATGGAAACCTGAGCAGATGAACGGCCCCGATCACCCTCGCGTCGAGCCGGCGCCTTCGCGATGGCAGCTGCCATCACCCGCTGGCGCCGACGGGCACGGGCTGGTCGGTGTAGGTGCCGACCTGGAGCCGGGCACGCTGCTGGCTGCATACCGCGGCGGACTGTTCCCGATGCCGATGCGCAAGAAGTTGATCGGTTGGTGGTCACCGGACCCGCGCGGTGTGTTGCCGATGGACGGCCTCGTCGTCTCACGTTCGCTACGGCAGAGCTGTCGACGGTTCGAGATCCGCGTCGATACCGCCTTCACCGAAGTGATGCGGCGCTGCGGCGACCCGCAACGCCCGCACGGCTGGATCAACGAGCCGTTCATCGCGGCCTACACGCGGTTGCATGAGATGGGTTGGGCACACAGCATCGAGAGCTGGCGCGACGGTGAGTTGGTCGGCGGCCTCTACGGTCTGTTGATCGGCCGCTTCTTCGCCGGCGAATCAATGTTCCACTCGGTCACCGACGCCTCGAAGGTGGCGGTTGTCGCAACGGTCGAGTGGCTTCGCGAAGAGGGCGCCGAACTGTTCGACGTGCAATGGAGCACCAGCCATCTGGCGTCACTCGGCGTCGTCGAGATTCCGCGTGTGGAATACCTGCGCCGCCTCGCGATCGCGGCACCTGGCTAGCGCAGTTGTCGGCCGCTGCGCAAAGCGTCGTCAGAGACCTAGCGACGCTTCTGTGGATGTGCCTACACTGTTGCTGCCGGGCTCTGACCCGGTCACACAACGAGGGGGAAGAAATGGCACAACGACAGCATCAGCTGACGCGCCGACTCGTACTTGCCGTGGCAGCGTGCAGCATGGTTGTC
This sequence comes from Acidimicrobiales bacterium, assembly GCA_038328705.1. Taxonomy (GTDB): domain Bacteria; phylum Actinomycetota; class Acidimicrobiia; order Acidimicrobiales; family Ilumatobacteraceae; genus UBA668. Next base: position 38,450 of record JBBQMG010000005.1, read on the forward strand.
GCTGCCTGCGGTGACGACAAGTCGAGCAGCGACACCACGCAAGCAGCCAGCGAGACGACAGTGGCCGGCAGCGATACGACAGTGGCCGGCAGCGATTCCACGGTCGCAGAAGGGAACTCGATCGCTGTCGAGCGCGTCGCCGCATTCCTTAAGCCGACCACCGAACTGCCGCTCAGTGCACCAGTGAAGGTGGAGAAGGGCAAGAAGTTGTACTACGTGCAGTGCAGCGTGCCCGTCTGCGCCGAGATCGCCGTCGGCATCGAAGCAGCCGCGAAAGCAGCCGGTTGGGAGTATGAGTCCGCATCGCACCAAGACACGCCCGAGACGGTGGCCTCCGCGTTCGACGCAGCCATCGCAGCCAAGCCTGACGTGGTGTTGACCAGCGGCAACCCGCGTGAATGGTTCGCCCCCCAGCTCGCCACGCTCAAGGAGCAGGGCATCCCGGTCGTCGCATGGTCGATGCCCGAGGCATACGAGCCCGGCGAGGGCGTATCGGTGAACTTGCTGACGGAAGACGACTACTACTTCTACGGTGTGCTCATGGCCGACTACGCGTCGCTGAACTCGCCCAACAAGAACATCCTGTTCGTCGGCCTGCCCACGTTCCCAGTGCTCTCCACCGTGCAACAGGGTTTCGAGGACGAGATCGCTGTGGTTTGCCCGGAGTGCAAGGTCGACGTCACCGAAGTGGCGGTCACCGACCTGGGCACCAACCTGCCCGGCATCGTGGTCTCCAAGCTGCAGGCCAACCCTGACCTCGACCACATCGTGTACGCCTTCGGTGGCATGTTGTTCGGTGTTCCCGAGGCTATCGAGGCAGCCGGGTTGGGCAAGCAGACAACGGCCATCTCGCAGGCCGGTGGCCCGCTGAACTTCAGCTTCATCAAGTCCGGCCAGCACCAGGTGGCCGAAGTCGGCCTTGCATCCGAGCTGATGGGCTGGCGTGCAGTCGACGCCGCTGCTCGTATTCTCGCTGGTGAGGGCCCCGGTCGCGCCGACACCCCCGCACTCGCGGTCATCGACGGCCACCCTGACATCCTGTCCGGCGGTCTGCCACTGCAGATCCTCGAAGCAGACTCGATCGTCGACCCGACCACCTTGTGGCCTGGCGTGGCTGGGTTCCAGGACCTGTTCACGGCGCTGTGGGCCGGCTGATTCACCTCATGACCATCACGAGTCGGCACGGAGCAATCCGTTGACGACCGAGTTGGATGAACGCGAAGGGGCCCGGAGCAATCCGGGCCCCTTTCCGGTCCTCGACGTCGTCTCGTTGTCGAAGACATACCCGGGTCAGGTCGCGCTTGCTGACGCAGAGCTGCGACTCATGCCCGGTGAAGTACATGCGTTGGTCGGGCAGAACGGCTCCGGCAAATCAACGCTGATCAAACTGCTGGGCGGCTACGTCAAAGCTGACCACGGTTCGAAGGTCGTGTTCGGCGGCGCGCCAGTCGACCTGTGGACACTGGATCGCGACGCCCGCCGTCACATCAGAATCGTGCACCAAGATCTTGGACTGGTGCCATCGCTCTCAACGGTGGAGAACCTGGGCCTTGGCCGCGGGTACGACACCGACTTCGCCGGCCGCATCCGCTGGCGCGCCGAGGTTCGCCGCGCACAGGATCTGCTGCTCGCGTTCGGCTTGGCGCCAGACGTGCGCCGGCCGGTGGCGTTTCTGTCCGCCGCCGAACGGGCAGCCGTCGCAATCGTGCGCGCGCTTCAGGACTGGGACTTCGACCAGCCCGGTCTGCTAGTGCTGGACGAGCCCACCGCATCGTTGAACCGCGGGGAAGTCGACGCACTGTTCCGCGAGGTGCGCCGCATCGCCGAGCTCGGTGCGGCGGTGCTGTTCGTCAGCCACATGCTCGACGAGGTGCTGGAACTTGCCGACCGCGTCACCGTTCTGCGCGACGGGAATGTCGTTGCTGCAGGCGAGCCGGTGAAGGGTTTGAACGAACGCAGGCTGGTGGAGTTGATCGTCGGCCGGTCCGTCACGGAGCTCTATCCGGGCACCGACCACGTGGTGGGCAAGCCAGTGTTGGAAGCGGAAATGGTGTTCGGCATCTCGCTGCGCAGCGTTTCGCTCAAGGTACACGAGCGCGAGGTGCTCGGTGTTGCCGGGCTCGTCGGTTCGGGCCGCGAGGAGATCGCCGGCTCACTGTTCGGGGCGACACCGCGGTTCGTCGGCAAGGTTCTGGTGGACAAGCACAAGGTGTTCTGCACTCCCCGCGACTCCATCCGCGCCGGCATCGGTTATGTGCCCGCGGACCGCAAGGCCGTTGGCCTAGATGTGCAAGAGCGGCTGCACGAGCACATCCCGTTGCCCCGGCTGGGTCCGCTACAAGGCCGCATCCGGCTCAACCATCGGGCTGTCCGCACGGAGGCCGCCGAGTGGGCCGAGCGTCTCGACGTGCAGCCACTCAAGCTCGATCGCAAGATGGAGAAATTCAGCGGCGGCAACCAGCAGAAGGCGGTGCTGGCCAGATGGCTGCGAATCGCTCCGCGCGTGCTCCTGCTCGACGAACCGACGCAGGGCGTCGACGTGGGTGCGAAGGCGTCGATCTACCGCCAAATCCGCGACGCTGCAGCCGATGGTATGGCTGTGCTCGTTGCCTCGTCCGACGCTGAGGAACTCGTGCACCTGTGCGATCGTGTGCTCGTGTTCCGTTCCGGCACCGTCGCGATCGAATTGCGCGGCAACACCCTCACCGAGGAGCGCCTCGTCGCGGAGACATTGGGCGCCACGTCGCACCGTAAGAACATGCGCGTGGGTCGCGAACCCATCAACGTGAAGGTCATACGCGACGACGCCGACCTGCCCGCCGAGGTCGACGAACCAGCCGCCTACGTCGCCCCCGTCGAGCAGCAAGCGACGAGGCCGGTTGGTCGCTTCGGTCGACTCGTCCGTTCCGTCACCGCCCGCTGGCAGACCAGGAAGTGAGTTCGCGTGCGCATCAATGAGAAGACCGGTGAGGTCACACACCGGCCGACACTCAAGAAGAACAAGATCACGCGTCGGCACCGCGTGGTGCATGAGCGCATCGAACGCACCAAGAAGGTCGACAGCCGCTTCGATGCGCGCCGTTCCCCGATCAAGTGGAAGACGTTCCATCCGCGCAACATCGGCGTGGTCTACCTGTACGGACTGATCTGGGTCGTGTTCCTGCTGTGGGTACCGGACACGTGGCTCACCTGGCTGACGCACCGTTCCGTGCTCAACCAGAATGCGATCTTGGTGGTCGTGGCCATCGGGCTGCTGGTGCCGCTCAGCGCCGGCGTCTTCGACCTCTCCATCGCCGGCACCATCTCGGCCAGCGCAGTGATGGCGGCGTGGGGCATGGTCGAGCAGGGCTGGTCGATCCCTGTCGCCATCCTCGCCGCACTGGCTGTAGGGGTCGTCGTCGGCAACCTCAACGGCTTCCTCGTCGTCAAGATCCGCATCGACTCGTTCATCGCCACACTCGCCACCAGCTCGATTCTCACGGCGTTCGCAGTGTGGCGCTCCAACAACCGGTCCATCCTCGGCTTTCCCGACGCGTTCAAGTCACTCACCACGCAGTTCGGGTTAGGCCTCAATCGGACCGTGCTGTACGCGCTGGTGCTGGGCTTCGTCCTGTGGTTCGTCTTCGAGCACACGGCGCTCGGTCGCTACCTGTTCGCGACGGGTGGCGCACGCGAAGCAGCACGGCTCGCGGGTGTGCAAACGAACCGCTACATATGGGGTTCCCTCGTCACCTCAGCGGTGTTCGCGTCGATCGCAGGCGTGTTGCTCGCCTCGCAGTTCGGCTCCACACAGGCACAGTCCGGAGCCCCGTATCTGTTGCCCTCGTTCGCCGCCGCGTTCCTCGGCGCGACCCAGTTCAAGGACCGATTCAACGTGTGGGGCACGGTGCTCGCCGTGTTCGTGCTGCAATCAGGCGTGAAGGGTCTGCAGCTCGCCGGCGTCGGCACCACCTGGATCGAGTCGTTGTTCTTCGGCATCGCGCTCCTCGTCGCGGTCGGCTTCTCATCGTTCCGCAAGCGCGTGTACGGCGGTCAACGCCGCTGGTGGCGCCGCGAAGAGAGCGGCCCCGAGTTCTTCCTGGGCAAGCTCCTCGGGTGGGGCCGGGTCAAGGGCGACCAATCGAAACAGAACGCACAGGAGTGGTGGTTCGACCCCGAGGACACCGAGGGCCACCACATCAAACCGTCGTGACGACAGCGCATGGAAGGGCAACCAGAATGACGAACACCCAACTGACTGGAACTGAATCATGAGCCTCGTCGGGGCCAAGGTGCTGCGCAAGGAAGACCCGCGACTACTCAGCGGAACCGGGCAGTTCGTCGACGACTTGTCCCCCACAGGCTGCGCGTTTGCCTCGTTCGTGATGTCGTCCGAGGCCCACGCTCGCATTGCATCCATCGACGTTCGCGACGCACTCGCGATCGAGGGCGTGCGCGGCGTCTATACCGCTGCCGATTTTGCCGACTTTCCTGACCTTCCTGGTGGCCTGCCGGACCTCGAGCGGCCACTGCTGGCTCGCAACATCGTGCGCTTCGTGGGTGAGCCCGTCGCAGTCGTGGTGGCCGACGACCGTTACATCGCCGCCGACGCCGCGCAGGCGGTGATCGTCGGCTACGAGCCACTGCCGGTGATGGTCAGCATTGCGCAGGCCACCGCTGTTGGCGCGATGCCGTTGCACTCCTCCCACGGTTCGAACGTGGTCACGGTCGTGCCGATGCTGAATGACCTTGAGCGGGAGCTGGATCGGTGCGACATGCGCGCCAATCTCCACGTGGTCAATCAACGCTGCGTGGCGGTGCCCATCGAGCCTGTCGCCTGCCTGGCCGACTGGGCGCCGGGCGGGCTCACAGTGTGGGCAACGGTCCAGGCACCGCACCACCTGCGCAACTATCTCGCCACCTGGCTCGACGTGCCGCAGAGCAGGTGCCGCGTGATCGCGCCCGACGTGGGCGGTGGTTTCGGCGCCAAGATCCCTTGGTATCCGGAGCTGTTCGCCGCGCCGATCATGTCCAAGTGGCTGCGTCGACCTGTGAAGTTCGCTCAGACGCGGTCTGAGGCGATGGTGCAGATGTCACCGGGTCGTGATCAGGAGCATGAACTCGACATCGGCTTCGACCGCGACGGGCGCATCAAAGCGTTACGCGTGGTGATCACCCAGAACCTGGGCGCGTACCCTGACCCGACCGGGCTCGGCCTCGCCGTGCTCACCTCGTGGATGGCGGCCGGCGCCTACCGCATCGCTGACGTGCAGACCTCGTTCCGCACGGTCACCACCAACACCACGCCGGTGGCCGCATACCGCGGCGCGGGTCGCCCGGAGGCCGCGTACTCAATCGAACGACTCGTCGACCTGGTGGCGCGGCGCACCGGCATCGATCCGGCCGAGGTCCGGCGCCGGAACTTCATTCCGCCGTCTGCCTTTCCGTACGAGACACACAACGAGCCAGTCGTGTACGACTCGGCCGACTTTCCTGCCGCGCTCGCCGAGTGTCAGCGACTGATGGACTACGACGCGCTGCGCGAGGAGCAGGTCCAGCGACGCAAGGACCCCACCAAACCGCTACTGGGCATCGGCCTGTCGTGCTGGTTGGAGATCGCCGGGTTCGGGCCCAACGGGTCACTCGAAGGGTTCGGCCATCTTGCCTCGTGGGAGTCGGCGCAGGTCCGCATTCAACCCGACGGCTCGGTGATCATTTTCGCCGGTTCGTCGCCGCACGGTCAGGGTCACGAGACGACGTTCGCGCAGATCGCCGCCGACGAACTCGGTATCTCGTTCGATCGCATCGAGGTGCGCACCGGCGATACTGCCACCGTGCTGCAAGGCATCGGCACGATGGGCTCGCGCGGCGTGCCGACCAGTGGCTCCGCCGTCAAGATCGCGTCGGCACGAGTGCTCACCAAGGCGAAGAAGATCGCCGCCCACCTGTTGGAAGCGAGCGAGCACGACCTGGAGGTCAGTGACGACGCGTTCAACGTGCGCGGTTCCCCGGGTAAGAACGTCAGTTGGTCGAGTGTCGCGTGGTCGTCGTTCCAGCCGCTCACGCTGCCACCGGAGCTGCAGGCAGGGTCGCTCGAGGAGCGACTGTTCCACGAGTCGCCGAACTTCTCATATCCGTCGGGCGCGTACGGATGCGTCGTTGAAATAGACCGCGAGACGGGCGACGTATCGGTCCGCGACATGGTGATCGTCGACGACTGCGGGACGGTCATCAACCCGCTCCTCGCCGAGGGGCAAGTACACGGTGGCGTGGCGCAGGGCATTGCGCAGGCGCTGTACGAGACGATGCTGTACGAGCCGACCACCGGCCAACCGATCACGTCCAACCTGCTCGACTACCTGGTGCCGTCGGCGGCCGAAATGCCCGACTACGTGTCGGGCCGGATCGTCACGTTGTGCCCGAACAACCCGTTGGGCGCGAAGGGCATCGGCGAGTCGGGCGCAGTCGGCGCTCCTGCCGCCGTGATCAACGCTGTGGTCGACGCACTCAGCGAGTTCGGGGTGGAGCACATCGACATGCCGGCAACGCCCGAGAAGGTGTGGAAACTGATGCAAGGGGGTGCGGCGTGAGCCGACACATCGAGGTCGAGATCACGGTCAATGGTCGCCGTTCGAAGCGCTCCATCGACGCACGAACGCTGCTGGTGCACTACATCCGTGAGCACGAACGGCTCACCGGCACGCATGTCGGCTGCGACACATCGAACTGCGGTGCATGCACCCTCCTCTTGGATGGAGAGTCAGTGAAGAGCTGCACCCTTCTTGCGGTGCAGGCTGACGGGGGAACCATCACCACGATCGAGGGTGTGCGCGGGCCGTACAACGGGTTCTCTGCGGTACAGGAAGGCTTCCGTCAGTGCCACGGTTTGCAGTGCGGGTACTGCACGCCGGGCATGGTGATGGCGGCGACTGGGCTGATCGCCGAGCGCGACGGGCAGATCACCGACGCCGAGATCCGTACAGGCTTGGAGGGCAACCTGTGCCGTTGCACCGGCTACGAGATGATCGTCCGATCGGTGCGCTGGGCGATCGACAACCCGGCCGAGTGACCGATGCCGGCCCCGGCCGGCGCGACTAGAAGTCGTTGCCGAGCAACGTGACTCGTTGGTGGGTGATGCGACCGCGCTGCACCACGTAGTGGTCGTTACCGCGGACTGACGACCCGTCTGTGGCGTCGATCGTCCACGCGACTTTCGCCGCTGCGGTGCCATCGGCCTCCGGCGCGCTCAACGTCAACCGACTGTGGCCGAGTCGCTTCGGAACGGTCGAGAAGTAGTCGGCGATCTCGCCCCATCCGTGGTAGGTGTCGCCGCCTCGTTCGAGTACCGCGTCCAATGCGTAGTCCGCCACCATCGCCACCTGGTCACTGAGGTCGACAGCGTGCAGGTGCCGCGACACCACGTCCACGGGCGAGCGCTCGGCCATCGTCGCCAGCACCGGGGCAAGGCGCCTTCGCCACTCCCCGAGGTCGGCGTAGTCGCGCACGGCCGTGACGTGCCCGGCCGCTACATCCACGGTGATCACACCGTTGCAGCGCACGACGTACTCGGCCCCGTTGATCCAGAATCGATCGGCGCGTTCGACCCACGCAATGCCATCGCCGTACGACTCGCTGAGCACTTCCCACTCCACCCGATCAGACCAACTCAGCACGGGTGCCAGCAGCGCCACCACCGCGTCGCGTCCGACGACCGATCGGTGTGGCACGTTCTGCCAGGTGCAGTCCGCTGCCAGCGCCGCGGCGACAGCACGCAGATCGCGCGACTCGACAGCGACGAGCAACGCCCGGACCGTGCGCTCGGTCGCTGCGGCCGGCGTAGGCACCTTCGACCGTCAGCGCTCGGCGCGGCTGGCGATGACCGCTTCGGCCGACGCGTCGCGCAACGCCTCGAGATCCGGGTTTTCTCCCCAGAAGGCGTGTAGTCCAGCGGCCTCGAGACGTTCGGCGGTGAGCTGCAATGCAATGTCGTGGCGTACGTGCTCGGCTGCCAGCAGCGCGACAGCTCGGTCATCGCTCCACATTCCCCACACATCGTCGTGGGCCATCGCTGCGATCAACGCCTGATCATGGTCGGCGACGACGATGGAGATACGGCAGCGCAGCCGGGTCAGTACGACCTCAGGCGAGCTGTAGGAGTGGATGTACACGCGGCCACCCAAGGGCGAGACGTCGCCGTAGGCAATGGTGAACACCGCTACTCCGCGGCCGATCGCGGCGTCGACCGCACTGACCAGCTGTGCAGACTCGTGGGGCCAGATGGACAGCCACAGCGACCGCTGCGCGCTCTCGATCACGTCCACCGCGCGGGTGACGATGTCGGACAGACCATTGAGATGTTGCACGACCCTTGCCGACAGCGCGTGGCCGATCGTGGGCAACACCGCTTCCAGCCCGGCGATCGTGTCGTGGGTCTGGCGGCGCAGCCGGCCGATCAACGCTTCGGTGGGCAGCGGCACATACGAGACGGTGTTGCCATCGGCGGCCACCTCGAAGGCCGCGCCGCGAGCGACCAATTTGGCAAGCGTCTCGTAGACGGTGCTGCGTGGCACACCGGAGGATTTGGCAACCTCGTAGCCATTCATCGGCTCGCCGGCAGCGAGCAATGCGAGGTAAGCCTTCGCCTCGTACCCCGACAAGCCGGCGTCCTTGAGCAGTTCGAGCGCCTGGTCGGTTGACACGTCGCTGACCGTAGCGGATGACGCGGTAGGTCTCATCGCTGCTGGTCGACGACCACGGGGCCAAAGACGACTGGATAGTTGCCCCACATGACTCGGGTGGTGGTTGCATCCAGCGCAGCGGGGGTCGCCGGGTCAGGCCGTGCGCCGGCTCGCAGCATCGCGCCGGCCATCAGTACCACCGAGCCGACCAAGTGCTGTTCTTCGGTTATCGTGTCATTGGCGTCGGCTTCGATGCCACCGGCGAGTTCTTGACCAAGGCATGCATGTGTTCCGTGGCCGAAGCTCAGCCCCCAGGGCGGAACACCATCAGCGAGCGTCCGGTACGGGTCGAACACGTCAACGTCGGCGCCGAACCATTGGGGATCGCGGTTCGCCTGCTCGACATCGATCACCACCGTCTCGCCTTCCGGCAACGAGCGACCGGAACGCAGCGAGGTTGTGCACATCGCGATGCGCAATGCGATCGGGCTGGCGGGGTGCAACCGCATGGACTCGTGCACGAATCGCTGACGCAAGAGATCCTCGTTCTCCAGTCGAGCGCGATCAGCTGGGTGCGCTTGCAACCATCCGAAGATGTGGTGCATGGCATGCACGAGCTGCGCCGAGGTGGAATGCGAGCCGACCCAAGGAAAGTAGGCGGTCTCGCGCAGCACGGTGGCCAACGGCAGGTCGAGCCGATCCTGATTACGCAGCAGGGTGGTGAGCACGTCGCGGGGTAGCTCGTCGTCGGCAATCTCGCCACGTTGGGCGCGCTCGACAAGATCAGCGCGTCGGGCGTATGAGTGTTCGAAGTAGTCGTATTGAAATGTGGCCAGCGCATCGTCGCCGCGCTGCACGATGCCGGCCTTGTCGCCGGTCGCGTGCGCAACCGTCGAAGCCCGCGCGAGCAAGTGCATCAGCTCGGCGAACTGCGCTTCGTCGGCATCGGGCGGCAGGTCGACGCCGGCGACCTCGACAGAGAGCGTCAACATCGTGCGGCGGGCCAGCGCGAGCAGCTCGCCCCTGCCAGCAGCCAGGGCTGGAGCCAGCACGGCGGTGACGATCTGGGGGATCCGGTCGCGCTCGTACCAGGCGAACGTGTCACGCCGAAAGAGGCGGTTCTCCAGCCGCCGACGTGCCAGGTGATCGTCACCGTGGAGGTTGACGATCACCCCGCTCATCAGGTGTTCGCCCTCGTCGTAGAGCGCCTGACGCAGGTCGCGAGAACGAAAGGCCTCACGAGCATCCGCATACGTCGTTAGCTGTATCACGACTAGCCCTCCTCGGGCTATGGTAATCCCCTGATGGCAACGAATCCACCGACTGGAAGCTCAATGCTGGTCACCGGTGGAGCGCGCGGTCTCGGCGCCGCAATCGCTCATGCGGCCGCGGCCGCCGGGTACCGAGTCGGCATCCTCGACGTGGTCGCGAACGACGCGGCGTTGAACGGTTCTGGGGTCATCCAGTCCTTCGTCGGCTCGGTGTCCGACGAAGGAGGCATCGAGCGCGTGCTCGACGAGTTCGGCACTCCGGACGTAGTGGTCAACAACGCCGGCATTGTCCGTTTCGGACCCCTCGCGGACCACTCTCTCGACGACTTTCGCGCAGTGGTCGACGTGAATCTTGTCGGTACGTTCGTCGTCGCGAGAGCCGTCGCGCGTCGCCTGATGTCTGAAGGGCGTCCCGGCGTCGTCATCAACGTCACGTCGATGAACGGGCTTGCCGCCGGCCCCAACGCCGGCGCGTACGGTTCCACGAAGGCAGCCATCGCGCTCCTCACTTCCCAGATGGCGATCGAGTGGGGGCCGCACGGCATCCGCGTCAACGCGGTGGCGCCCGGCCTCATCGACGCCGGCATGTCGGAGCCCATCTACGCCGACCCCAGCACACGACGCGCGCGTGAGTCGAAGGTGCCGTTGGGTCGGCTCGGCACTGCCGCTGACATTTCGAACGCCGTCCTCTTCCTCAGCTCCGATCAGGCCTCCTACATCCACGGGCAGAACGTCGTGGTGGACGGTGGCGTCACCGGCTCCGTCATTGCTCACCTGCCCAGGCCGGCATCTGTCGACTCGGTTGGGCACGACACGTGAGCCGGGTGCTGGTGCTTGCGGGCGGATCACCACACGCACATGACTTCGCCGCCTGCGGGGCAGCACTTGCACGCATCGTGACCGAGTTGCACCACGAAGTACAAGTGGTGACGCATCCCGACGAGGCAGCCGTGCTGCTGCGCGGCGAGGGCGACGGCACGGTCGACGCGCTCGTGGTCGACGGGCTCTGGTGGCGCATGTTGGGTGACAGCTACGACCAATGGCGCGATGAGTTCGGCTACTCGCCGAGCGAATCCACCCGCGCCGCCCTCAGCTCGTTCGTCGCCGATGGCGGCGGAATGCTGGCCGTGCACACCACCCCGATCTGCTTCGACGACTGGCCCGAGTGGGGCCACGTCGTGGGCGGAGCATGGCAGTGGGGCGTGTCGTCACATCCGCCTGCCGGGCCCGTCACCGCGCACATCGTGGGCACCCATCCCGTTGTGGACGGATTGCCTGCCCAGCTCACGCTGCGCGACGAGGTGTACGGCGACATGGTCCTGCGCGACGGTGTCCACGTGCTGGCCGTCGCCAAACGCAACGATGACGACGCCGACCAACCAGTGGTCTGGACGCACTCGTACGGCAACGGCAGAGTCGTGTTCGACGGGTTCGGCCACGATGCCGACTCGTTGAACCAACCGCATCACACGCAACTGCTGAGCCAGGCCCTCACCTGGGTAGTAGGGGCGTCGTGATGCGGGCCATCGCAGGCATGTCGGTGTTGGTCACCGGCGGGGGCTCGGGTATCGGTGAAGGGGTTGCCCGCCACTTCTGCGCGGCCGGCGCGCGCGTCACCATCTCTGGGCGCCGGGCCGACCGAGTCGAAGCGGTCGCAGCCTCGATCGGCGAGTCGTGTCGCTTCGTGGTGGGCGATGTCACCGTCGCGGATGACCGCTCCGCCATGGTGGCCGCTGCTGTCGAGCACGGCGGCGGCATGCTGGAAGCCCTCGTCAACAACGCCGGCAACATGTACCGCGGTCCACTCGCCGAACTGGACGAGCAATCGATTCTCGACCTGTTCCACTCCAACGTGGTGGGGGCCATGATGCTCACGCAGTTGGCGCTTCCGCACCTGCTCACGGCCCGTGGCGCCATCGTGTTCATCGGTTCGACGCACTCGCAGCGGGCCTTTCCGGGTGCCTCGCCGTATGCAGCGACCAAGGGCGCGGTCGAGACCCTCACCGGGGTGCTCGCCGCCGAGTTGGGTCCACAGCATGTGCGTGTGTCATGTGTTCGCCCAGGTGGCGTCTTCACCGAGATCAACCAGCGCGCCGGGCTGTTCGACGACGCGACCGCATTGGCACGCTTGGAAGGGCTCGCGCCCGCACACGCACTCGGTCGCCTCGGCACCACCGAGGAGATTGCAGAAGCCATCGAATACCTGGCCCGGGCCGAGTGGGTCACCGGCAATGTGCTCACCGTCGACGGCGGGCTGGGGCTCGGAGTCACGAATGCCTGACGTTTTGGGGGGGATGACATGAGCAGCGAACCAATGGTGATCACCATCAGCACCTACGAGGAGGCGAAGGAGGCGTACCGGCAGAAGGAGCTTCGCCAGGCGCTCTACGACGCGGGCGAGGTGATCATGGCCGATGTGCTGGTGAACCTGCACGGCGCGGAGCACCGCGATCGGCGTCGGCTGGAGAACCGGCTCTTCCGCCGCGAGACGCTGGAGGCCTACGAACACGAGCTGTTCCCACCGATCCTGCGCGACACGCTGGCAGCGGACGTCGTAACGGGGCGCGGTGAGCTCGTCGACCTCGCGCACCGGATGCTGATGAACCTGGCGGCGACGACCGCGGGTGTGGATCGACCGCTGGGCACCGCCGACGAGACCCGTCACCTCTACGCGTACCTCCTGCTCTTCATCGAGGGCGCCACGCTCGCTCACTACAAGGGAGATCGCGACGCAAAGCAGGCGCAGATTACAGGCGAGCTACACAAGTTCGACGAGGAGTTCGTGACCCCGTCGATCGAGCGCCGAAAGACCTTGCTGGCGGCGGGCGACGAGCTGCCCAAGGACGTGCTCTCCACTCTGGTTGCCAATGACGATGCGCTGCATCTTCCGCACGATGTGATCGTTCGCGAGGTCGCGTTCTACCTGTTGGCAGGTGCACACACTTCAGCCACCGCGTTCACGCGCGTCAGCCACAACATCTTCAAGTGGCTGGAGGAGCATCCGCTGGACGCCCAGCTGGTCCATACCAACCGCCTGTTCATCCAGCGCTGCACGCACGAGACCGTGCGCCTGCAGCCCTCTTCGCCGGTGGCCATGCGGTGGGCGTTGGAGGACATCACGCTGAAGACGGGCACGCACATTCCCAAGGGCGCCAAGGTGGTCATCGATCTGCTGGCGGTGAACCGCGACGTCAGCGTGTTCGGTGACGACGCCGACGACTTCAACCCGCATCGCATCACACCCGACGGCGTGCCCGCGTATGGCCTGTCGTTCGGGTCTGGCATGCATGCGTGCATCGGCCAGGACCTCGCCGCCGGCTTGCAGTTCGATGTCAGAGATAGCCTCGACAGCCACCTGTTCGGGCTGGTGCCCGAGGCAGTCCAGGCGCTGTTCGATGCCGGCGCCCGACCGGACCCTGACGACCCGCCGGTGATGGACGAGTCCACCACCCGCCCATACTTCGGCCGCTACCCGGTGTTGCTCGGCTGACTCAGCCGGCCAGCACCCGACGGGCGGAATCATGCAGCAACTGAGCGCGCTGGCGAGGTGGCGTCCGCAACAGCAGGTCGCTCTGTACCTCGACGCTGATGACGGTGTCGATCGGGACGTGACGCAGCAAGTCGCTCAACGGCAGAGTGCCTTCACCCGGCAGCAACCGACTGTGGCGCGCCTCGTGCAGCAACGCAGCCTGGTCCATCGGCGCCACGTCGGCGGCTGCGTCACACAGCTGCACCCAGCCCACCACGCCGGCAGCAATGATCGCGTCCAACTCGTCGACACCGGCGCCCACGCGTACGTGGTGCAAGAGGTCGACCACCAACTCGCAACCCGCTGCTTGCGCCATCCGCACCGCAGCGAGCGGCTCGCACGGGTTGGTCCATGCCATGTACTCCAGGCCCAGCCGCAGACCGTTAGCGCGGCAGCGCTCGGCGAGCGCCGTCACCTGGGCGACTGTGGTCGCGTCGTCCGCAAGGTCCGACACCACCAGCACAGCGGCTGCACCAAGCTCGGCTGCTCCGACGATGAGCTCGGCGGCATCGTCGGGGTGCGAACCCGCCGTGATGCGGTGCACTTCGACGTCGACGATGCTCATGCCCCGGTCCCTCACGTGGTTACGCAACACCGAGAGATCGGCGACAGCGTGCGGACCGGACAGACGCAGGCCCACGCCATCGAAGCCTGCGTCAGCCGCAGCGTCGGCCAGTGCGAACGCATCGACATCCAGCATGGACCCGGCTGCCAGTATCAAGGGTGCTGTCACATGCTCACGGTAGATGGCAGCGAGGAAGTGGAACGATGATCGACGTACATGCCCACACCGTGTTGCCGGGTGTCATGGGATGCGCGGGCCGCTACGGCCCCGAACTCGGAGTCGGCCCTGAGGGCAGACCCCGCTTCCGAGTGGGCGACTATGTACTGGACGGGGTCGACTATCGAGGCACGCCATTCATGGATGTCGATGCACGACTGCGGATGAACGACCACCTGGGCATCGACCTGCAGGTCTTGTCGCCGAACCCGATCACCTACTTCCACCACATCGAAGCCGAGATCGCTGCCGGGTTCTGCCGTTGGCACAACGACGAACTCGCCGCGTTGGTCGCTGGGCATCCGGACCGCCTCCGCGGGTTCGCGCAGCTCCCGATGCAAGACATCGCCGCCGCCACCTCCGAGTTGCACCGTGCGGTGAGCAACCTCGGATTGCTGGGCGCGTACATTGGTACCGACTTCGGTACCGACTTCGACGACGAGCGACTCGATCCGCTGTGGGCCGCTGCTGTGGACCTTGACGTTCCGGTGTTCATCCACCCTGCCCCGTCGGGCATCGATGGTCCGCTGCGCGATGCGCGCATCCGCAAGTACGACCTGGATCTATCGCTGGGCTTCCTGTTCGAGGAGACACTGGCCGTCGCCTGCTTGGTCTTCGGCGGGGTGCTGCAACGACACCCGACGCTCGACATCTGCGTGTCGCACGGCGGCGGCGCGGCGGCCTTCATGCTCGGCAGGCTGGAACACCAGGGCCGCACCCGGCCGTGGGCCCGCCAGAACCCGGTGCACTTCGCCGAGGGTCTCGGCCGGCTGTGGTTCGACAACCATGTGCACGACGACGACTCGCTGGCGCTGCTCACCCGCAAAGTCGGTGGCGACAGGTTGGTGGTGGGTACCAACCTGGCTGGATGGGACGCGCCGACCGACCGCCATCAGATCCCGTACGTCGAGGCGTACGACGTCAACGCACGCCGACTGCTCCGGCTGAGCCAATGAGTGCGACGCATCAGATGTCCACGCCTCAGATGTCGACGTCGACACCGTCGCGCAAGAGGCGAATTGCACCGCTGGGGCATGACCGGGCGATGCGCAACAGCGACTCCTCGTCGGGGCGTGGGCCCGCAGCGTCCAGCGTGCTGATCTCATCGGCGTCGAACACGAAAAACCCCGGCGCCACGGCGACACACCGGCCGGCGCTGACGCACACATCACTGTCCAAGATCACGTCGTATCCCACGAAGGGTGCAGCGTAGTGCCCATCGCTGTTGTCACCGGAGCCGCACGCGGCATCGGCGCGGCCGTCGCTGACCGCCTCGCAGCCGACGGCTTCGATGTCGTCCGGCTGGACCTCACTGCGAGGGACGGTGTTGTCGCCTGCGACGTGTCCAATGGCGTCGAGGTGCACCGGTTGGCCGCCGAGATCGGACCCGTGGACGTCCTGGTCAACAACGCCGGCATCTGGCTGTTCAGCGCGCTCGAGGACACCACGACCGAGGACTTCGAACGGGTTCTGAAGGTGAACCTCGGCGGCACGTTCAACTGCACGCAAGCGTTCGGTCGTTCCATGCTCGACCGCGGTGGGAGCATCGTGAACGTGGCGTCGATCGCGGCTGCGGCGGCGAGCCCCGGTGTCGGCGCTTACTCCCCGTCGAAGGCCGCTGTAGTCGCTCTGACGCGCCAGACCGCCGTCGAGTGGGGGCCACGTGGTGTGCGCTGCAACGCAGTCGGTCCAGGCCTGGTGCCCACCCCGGGAGCGAACGAGGTGTACCACGACGAGCGGGTGCGCGCGGCACGTGCCGGCGCGGTACCGCTGCGTCGCCTCGGCAAACCCGACGACATCGCCAACGTCGTCGGCTTTCTCGTCTCGCCCGATGCGGCGTACGTGAACGGTCAGATCATCTACGTCGACGGTGGGCTCACCCAGGCGCTGATGACGCTCATCCCTCGTCCGGCGGAGCTACCGGGGCCGCACCTCGACGAGTGACGAGTGAACGACTGGCGAGTGAACGAGTGAACGACTGAACGACTGACGAGTGAGGCAACTCAGACTGCGTTGGCAGCCCAGCCGCCGTCGGCGTAGATGATTTCGCCGGAGATGTACGACGCTCGGTGTGACAGCAGGAACT
Organism: Acidimicrobiales bacterium; assembly: GCA_038328705.1. GTDB lineage: Bacteria > Actinomycetota > Acidimicrobiia > Acidimicrobiales > Ilumatobacteraceae > UBA668. The sequence continues at coordinate 54,774 of JBBQMG010000005.1, forward strand.
CGGCCAGCTCCGCGATCTCCGACGGTTTGCCGACTCGGCCCAGCGGTACGCGGCCGGTCAGCCAGCGAACCTGTTCGGGGTCGGCAAGGCGTTCGCCGGCCATCGGAGTATCGATCGGGCCTGGCGCAATCGAGTTCACCCGCACGCCCAGCGGGGCCCCTTCCAACGCCGCTGCGCGAGTGAGCGACGCGATCGCCCCCTTCGAGGCGACGTAGTGCGCCTGGCCCGGCACCGCGATGGTGGCATTCACGGAAGCGATGGTGACGATGCCACGAGTCAGGTCGACAGGCAACGATGCCGGTAGCGCCCGCAGGAACGAGCGAATGGCCAGCCAGGTGCCGGTGAGGTTGACGCGCAGGTGGCGCTCCCACTCCGCCAGTGAAGTATCGACGATCATGCTGCGGGTGCGAATGCCGGCGCAGGTGACCAACCCGTCGAGCGGGCCAATGGCAGCCATCAGCGCATCCCACTCGGTCTCGTCGGTGACATCGAGCCGTTCGACCCCTGGGCCGGCCTGGAGGTCGGCCGCGATCACCTCCCAGCCCTCGCTGCGCAACACCTCGACACAGGCTGCGCCAATGCCCGACGCACCCCCAGTGACCAGTACACGCTTCATCACCTCACTATGGCACGATGCTGGAAGTCGCTCGCTGATACGTCGCTAGGCTTCTGACGACGGATACGAGCACCGGTCGCTCGCATGTTTCAGGGAGGTCGATACCGATGGTCGCAGCGCTGCACATCCGCAACGGCATCCTCGTCGATGGCACCGGCGCACCAGCGGTGCCCGGCACCGACGTGGTCACGGACGGCGACGCCATCATCGCCGTCGGCCCCGCTGGGACGCTCGACGACCGGGTGCCCGCTGGCGCTGCCGTGATCGACGCGAGCAACCGCACGGTGATGCCGGGGCTCATCGACGCTCACTGCCACATCACCTTCGACGACGTGCAGTCCAACGACGAACTGTTCTTCCACCGGCCTTCGACCACCGCCGCAATGCTCACTCTCTTCAACCTGCCCAAGCTGCTGATGGCGGGCGTCACGTCGTTCTTCGACCCGGACACGGTGATGGGCGTCGGACCCGAGATTCGTGACGTGGTCAACGTCGGCGCCTTTCCTGGGCCGCGCATCAAGACGGGCGTGCAAGCACTGTTGACATCGGTCGGCGGCACCGCCGGTCGCCTGATACCCGACAGCGGTGCGGTCGGGTACGCGGCGGTGGTGAACACACGCGAGGAGATGGTCACCGAAACGCGGCGGCAGATCAAGCGCGGGGCCGACTGGATCAAGATCCACGCCACCGGCTCCATCCCTACTCATCAGGGCGAGCTGCAGGTCTGGACGCTGGACGAGATGAAGGTGGTGTGCGACACCGCTCACGCACTAGGCGTCCCGGTCACCGCACACTGCCGAAACGCATCGTCCACGCTCGACGCGGCGATCGCCGGCGTCGACCTCATCCTGCATGCGTCTTACATCGACGACGATGGGTTGCAGGCGATCATCGACCGCGGCGCAGCCATCTGCCCGACCTTCACATTCCTGGCCAACCTGGCCGACTACGGCGACAAGGTGGGCGCCGGCAACGGCATGACCGACATCTTCCGCGGTGAGATCAAAGCCACCGCTGCCATGATGCGCAAGGCCTTCGACGAGGGCGTGCCCATCTTGTCGGGTTCCGAAAGTGGTTTTGCCTTGACCCCGTACGGCCACTGGCATGCACGCGAGATGGAGGTGTTCGTCGACCAGCTGGGGCTCACACCGCTGGAGGCAATCATGTGCGCCACCAAGAACAACGCGATCGCGATGCGCATGGAGGGCGAGTTGGGTGTGCTGGCAGCGGGCTACCGGGCCGACATTCTGGTGGTGGATGGCTGCCCGGAGAACGACGTGACGGTGTTGCAAGAACGCAGCAATCTGCACGCCGTGATCTCCCGCGGCGAGCCGTTCGACCTCACGCAACCGTGGCCGTCGCGCGGCAAGATCGCCGGCGAGAAGGTCGGCAATTGGGCGGGAGAAATCCTCACCTACGATCGAGCGAGACGTCCCGACGATCGGGGCAGAGAGTGAGGCGCCAGTGTTCCGGCATGTCGTGATTTTCAAGTGGAACGAAGGTGTCGACGCCGCCCACGTCGAAGAGATCGCAGCTGCGCTCGATCGACTCACCACAGTCATCCCCGCCATCGCGGCCTACGCCCATGGCAAAGATGCGGCGGTCAACGCCGACAACTTCGACTACGTCGTGGTCGGCGACTTTCTGTCCGTCGACGACTACCTCGTCTACCGGGACCATCCCGAGCACCGGTCCTTCATCGACACGTACATATCGGGCCGAGTAGCCACACGGGCCGCCATTCAATACCACGTCGTCGACTAGCCCTCGAGCGCTTGCCGTGGTGCACAGTGTCCGGGGGCGAACCCCCCGGACACCGGCAGCCGTCATAGCCGCAGTATTCCCGCTCCGGACCTGAGACCACGTCGGCTTTGCCCGCTGGAGTCCGCCGCTCCCGCACCGCACGGAAGTCATCGGTGCCGCCGGGCGTCGACTTGAGACGTTGTTGAGAGCTCGATCGTGGGGTTGCCAGAACAGCGCGTGTAGACGGAATCCTTGATCTGGACTACCCGTCGGTAACAATGGACAGATGAGCGATCCGCGGCCTGTCACCTCGAGCAGCAGCGCCACCCACCGGCGGGATTCGCCGTGGCTGATGCGCACGTACTCCGGCCACTCCTCCGCCGCTGCCTCCAACGAGCTGTATCGTACCAACCTGGCCAAGGGACAGACCGGGCTGAGCATCGCCTTCGACCTGCCCACCCAGACCGGCTACGACCCTGACCATGTGCTTGCCCGCGGGGAAGTCGGCAAGGTTGGCGTGCCGGTCGTGCATCTCGGTCACATGCGCACCCTGCTCGACCACATTCCGCCAGGGCAGATGAACACCTCGATGACGATCAACGCGACCGCCGCGTGGTTGTTGGCCCTCTACGTGGCGAATGCAGAGGAGCAGGGCGTCGATCCCTCCGCTCTGCGCGGCACCACTCAAAACGACATCGTCAAGGAGTACCTGTCGCGCGGCACGTACATCTTCCCGCCCGAACCATCGCGCCGGCTGATCGTCGACATGGTTGCGTGGTGCGCCCAGCACTCGCCGAAGTGGAACGCGATGAACGTGTGCAGTTACCACTTGCAGGAGGCAGGCGCGATCCCGGTACAGGAGATCGCCTTCTCGCTCGCCACCGCGATCGATGTGCTCGACGCGGTCCAGGCATCCGGCCAGGTGCCGCCCGAGCAGTTCGCGCAGGTCTTCGGCGCGATCTCGTTCTTCGTCAACGCGGGTATTCGGTTCGTGGAAGAGATCTGCAAGCTACGCGCGTTCACCGAGCTGTGGGACCGTATCGGCCTCGAGCGTTACGGCGTGACCGACGAGAAGGCACGCCGATTCCGCTACGGCGTGCAGGTCAACAGCCTGGGCCTCACCGAAGCACAACCGGAGAACAACATCCAGCGCATCGTGCTGGAAATGCTGGCAGTGACGATGTCGAAGCGAGCGCGTGCGCGCAGCGTGCAACTGCCGGCGTGGAACGAAGCACTTGGCCTACCGCGGCCGTGGGACCAGCAGTGGTCGCTACGAATGCAGCAGGTGCTTGCGTTCGAGACCGATCTGTTGGAGTACGAAGACCTTTTCGACGGCTCGGTCGTCATCGAGGCTCGCACTGAAGCTCTGCGCGATGAGGCGTGGGACGAGCTGCAGGAGATCCTGTCGCTCGGCGGGGCATTCGCTGCCGTCGATGAGCTCAAGGGCCGCCTCGTGCGGTCGATGGCCGAGCGCACTCGCCGCATCGAGGCGGGCGACCAAGTGGTGGTCGGCGTGAACAAGTTCACCGAGACCGAGCCCTCCCCGCTCGATACGCCAGGCAACATTCTCACTGTCGATCCTGCGATCGAAATGCAGCTGGTCGCCGAGTTGGTGCAGTGGCGGTCAGCGCGCGACCAGGCCGCGGTGGATGCCGCACTGAGTGCGCTCCACGAGGCGGCCGAGGATGGTTCGAACATCATGGAGCCGTCGATCGCGCTCGCGAAGGTAGGCGGCACCACGGGTGAGTGGTCGGCTGTGCTGCGCGATGTGTTCGGCGAGTTCCGCGCACCGACCGGCGTGAACGCGGCGGTCGGCCGGCGGGTTGGCGAACTAGCAGCAGTCGCGGAATTCGTGAAGCGGATGGATGGTGGCCCGCCGCGTTTCCTCGTGGCCAAACCGGGGCTCGACGGCCACAGTAACGGCGCCGAGCAGATCGCTGTCGCTGCACGCGACTCGGGTATGGAAGTAGTCTACAGCGGCATTCGCATGACTCCCGAGCAGATCGTCGCATCAGCCGTCGAGGAAGACCCGGACGTCATCGGCCTGTCAATCCTCTCCGGCTCGCACCTGTCGCTCGTTCCCACGATCGTCGACATGCTGCGCGCCGAAGGCGTGGATGCACCGGTGGTCGTTGGTGGCATCATCCCCGAGGCCGACCGGCAGCGGCTTGCCGACGCAGGCGTCAGCGCGATCTACACGCCGAAGGACTTCCAGATGGCGCGCATCATGAACGACGTCGCCCACCTCGCCGTCGCCCACCGCACCACCGGCTGAGCGCTCTACAGTCGCTCAGACGAGTGCCGGAACCTGACCGTCGATCCACGACTGCAGGTGCGGAGTGCTCTCGATGCTGGTGATCAGGGCGTAGCGCGGCTGGGTGCCGTTGTGTACGACCACGTGCCAGAGGCGCTGCGTGTCGACGACGAACCGGGCGCCGGCGGTGAGGGGCACGCGGCGCTCGCTTCCGGCGACGGGCAGATGCTCGTCGTCGAGATCCATCAGCAACATGTAGCTGTCGGGATTGTCGGTGAGCTCGACCCAGGTACGCACGACCCAACCCTCGTCCTCGGGATTGAAACGATTGTTGTCGTCGCGATGGAAGCTCTTGAAGGCCTGCTCGCGATCTTGCGGCTCGAGTTTGATGACACGCACGCGACCGAAGTTGGCGCCGATGCTGTCCACGTAGCGCTGCAGGGTGGGCGCAATCGATGCGTTCGACGTCCAGAGCGCGTCTTTGTCGGTCTTGCCCTTGTCCCAAAAGCCGCGACAGTCCAGCTGGCCATCGGCCGATGCCAACGGAGCGAAGTTGGTGTCGCCACCGCTCTTCCAGTTCAGGTACTCGAGGTTTTCCCACTCGTGCGCCTGCACCGGCTGGTCGAATGGGGAGAGGGCGATGAAGCCGTCCTTCTCCAGCGCAGGGCAGATGTAGTGGTTCGTGCGGACAGGAATCTCCACACTCCAGTGCTCTTTCGTCGGCCAAAAGCTCATGTCGAAAGTGTAACCCTGGGCGACCGAACGGGCCCGTCAGCCACTAGGGCCGTTGGTCAGTTTCACGCGGTGGTCGTGGTGGTGGTGGTTGATGGCACGGTCGTCGTGGTGGTCGTGGCCGGCGGAGGGATCTTCAGCTTCTGGCCGACCTCGATGTGCTCGGGGTCGGTGATGCCGTTGGCCGCGATCAACTCGTCGATGGTGACGCCGAACCTGTCGGCGATCTTGCCCAGGCCATCGCCCGGCTGCACCTCGTAGATCTCCAATACCGTCGTGGTGGTCACGTTCAGCGTGGTGGTCGTCGTCGTGGTGAAGATGGGGGGCAAGGTCTCCGAGGACTTCGCGTCGTCGCCACAGGCCACAACCACCAGCGGTAGCAGCGCGACCGCCGCCGACATCAACACAAGCCGAGCCCGTTTCACGCCGGCGAGCCTAGGCCAGTTCGAAGATGAATCCCTCTGCGCCCTACTCTGCCCGGATGACAACGGTTCGGTTCCCGGGAGCGCAGGCGCCGGCACGTGAGTACGACCTCGACGTCGGCGGCGTCCGTATCGCCGTTCACGAATGGGGCGACGAAGCGGCCGCTCCGTTGTTCCTGGTGCACGGCGGTTTCGACTTCGCCCGCACCTACGACGAGTTTGCGCCGCGGCTGGCAGCGGCCGGCTGGCGCCCCATCGCGTGGGACCAGCGCGGCCACGGCGACTCTGAGCACGCCGCGCTCTACGGGTGGGACGCCGACATCCGCGATGCGATCGGGGTGATGAGTCGGGTCACCTCCAAGCCTGCTCCGGTCGTCGGGCACAGCAAGGGTGGCGCGCTGATGATCCAACTGGCCGACGCGCAACCGTTTCGTTTCAGCCATCTCGTCAACCTCGATGGCTTGCCGTCAAAGCGGCCGATGAGCGACCTGGCCGACCACGAGCGCAGCCGGATGATGGCCGGTGACATCGCCGGTTGGCTGGACCATCGACGCAATACCTCCACCGCGATGCGCAAGTCGGGCACACTCGAGGAACTCGCACAGCGGCGGGCACGGATGAACCCACGGCTGCCGATGGAATGGCTGCGCTACCTGGTCACAGTCGGCGGTCGCGAAGAAGCCGACGGATGGCGTTGGAAGCTCGACGCCTCCATGCGGATGGGCGGTTTCGGGCCATGGCGCCCGGAGTGGACGGCCACCCGCATTCCCGGTCTCGGCATGCCGTTTCTCGGGGTACTCGCCGGACAGCAGGAGCCGATGGGGTGGGGCACGCTGCCCAACCAGATCCACACCCACCTGCCACCTGGCGGGCGTCTGGAAGTGCTGGAGGACAACGGGCACTTCGTCCACATCGAGGCGCCGGCATTGGTCGCCGAGATGGTCATCGACTTCTTGGGGCGTGGCTGAATGAGCACCATCTTTCTCACCCACAACAAGATCCAGCTTGCGTTACACCTGCTGCGGGCAGGTGGCGGCCAACCGTTGTTGCTGTTGCATGGCCTCGGCGAGCAAACCCCCGCGGCCGCGCCAGCATGGACAGCGCCGTGGGCCGGCCCGGTGTACGGGCTGGACTTCACCGGCCACGGTGCCACCACCGTGCCGATGGGCGGCGGCTACTCGGCCGAGACGATGTTGGCCGACACCGACATTGCGCTCGCTCACCTCGGGCCGTGCACCATCGTTGGTCGCGGGTTGGGCGCGTATGTGGCGTTGATGATCGCCGGTGCCCGTCCACAACTGGTGCGCGGTGCGGTGTTGTGCGACGGGCCAGGTTTGTGGGGCGGCGCCACAGGCCCCACCTCCAGCAGCTTCCACTCGGTCGATCCGCCGTATTCGGCACCCGATCCGAACGCGCTGATCGACCTGTCCCGCGATCTACGTCCTCCGGACTACGCCAGCCTGTTCGTGCGACTGGCCCTGGAGCACAGCGCCCTGGCCGAGCCGATCACGGTCACCGCTGTCGTGCGGCCACCGTGGCTGGCAGCCGTTGCCGGTGAAGTCGGCGTAGCGACCAGCACGCTCGCCGAAGCCCTCACGCTCTATTCCGTCTAGTGCTCTGACCACATGGGTTGGTAGGTCGCGTCCTGCCGACTGCTGCTGCCGGCTCTTCTGGGCGTGCTGCGTCCCGGACTGCGGAACTGACAACACCCAGAACGAGCTATGGGACCATCGCTGCCCAGAAAGTCCTT
>JBBQMG010000006.1:0-60451 GCA_038328705.1 Acidimicrobiales bacterium
GACCTCGCCATCCTCACCGGCGGCCAGGTCATCAGCGAGGAAGTCGGCCTCAAGCTGGAGAACACCACGCTCGACCTGCTGGGCAGCGCCAAGCGCATCATCATCACCAAGGATGAGACCACGGTCATCGAAGGCGCCGGCTCCGAGGACGACATCAAGGGTCGCATCAACCAGATCAAGGCCGAGATCGACAACACCGACAGCGATTACGACCGCGAGAAGTTGCAAGAGCGCCTCGCCAAGCTCAGCGGCGGCGTTGCCGTGCTGAAGGTCGGCGCCGCCACCGAAGTGGAGCTGAAGGAGAAGAAGCATCGCATCGAGGACGCAGTCTCCACCACCAAGGCTGCCATCGAAGAGGGTGTCGTGCCCGGCGGCGGCGTGGCGTTGCTGCGTGCCCAGGGCGCTGTCCTGGCCGTCGCCGACTCGCTCACCGGCGACGAAGCAACTGGTGCCCGCTTGGTCGCCAAGTGCCTCGAAGCCCCGCTGAAGCAGATCGCGGAGAATGCCGGCATGGAAGGCGGCGTCGCCGTTGCAATGGTGAAGAGCCTGAAGGGCAACGAGGGCCTCAACGCCGCCACCGGCGTCTACGAAGACCTCGTCAAGCTCGGCGTCATCGACGCTGCCAAGGTCACCCGCTCGGCGCTGCAGAACGCAGCCTCGATCGCGGCCCTGTTCCTCACCACCGAAGCCGTTGTTGCCGACAAGCCGGAAGCCGCTGGCGCCGGTGGTGGCATGGGCGGCGGCATGGAAGACTTCTTACCGGTCAGAAGTCTCAAGCCAGTCAGTGTGAAGGAAGGCCCGGAGCGCAAGCCCCGGGCCTTCCCCGGTTTTCCGCGGCTGCAGCTCGGGTCGGGCGCGAAACCCGGACAGAGTCGTCCGACTTTCGCGCCCGTTGGTTGCAAGCCGTCGTGTCATCAAATACGAGTCCAGCGTCTGGCACCCGTCGCCGCCTTTGGCGGAACGTAGCGGGCAATCAGGTGGGTTGGCGGCCGAGCCAGATTTGGTACCAGCGGGCAGCGTCGGTGGCGAAGCGGAGGATGTCGCTGCTGGTGCGCTGCGCGTCGTCGACGGACTGCAGCGCTTCCATCCGTTGGCAGGCCCGACCCAGTTCCATCGCACCGAGCAGGAACGAACTGGACTTCAGCGTGTGCGCGGCGCGCTTCGCCGACACGATGTCGCCCTCGGCACAGGCGTCGGCCAGGGCGCCGCGGCGGCCCTGCAACTCGTCGAGGAAAGTTCGCACGAGTTCAACGACGACCTGCGCATCGCCGAGGTCAGCGGCCAGGCCGTCGAGCACTCTGGTGTCCACCGTGTTGGGCAACTCACCAACGGCTGGCACGTGCTGCACCCACCGCCGCAGTGCCTCGCCCAACACCGCCAGGCTGACGGGCTTCGGCAGGAAGTCGTCCATGCCAGCCTCTTCACAGGCGCGCCGATCAGCAGCGGCAGCGGCGGCCGTGACGCCAACGATGACGGACCGACGGCCGGTCTGCGCTTCCAACGCACGAATCCGGCGCGTCGCCTCCAGTCCGTCGATACCTGGCAGGTGATAGTCCATCAGGACGAAATCGGGCCCCTCACCCTTGGCCAGTAGTTCGACGGCAGCTTCGCCGGTGCCGACGACCACCGCCCGCATTCCCAAGCGGGCGAGTTGGCTCTCGGCCAGCATCTGGTTGACAAGGTTGTCGTCGACGACCAACACCGGCTGCCCGGCGATGTCCAATGGCGGCGGCCCCGGTTCGTCGACCTGGGGCGGTGGCTCGCATTCAGTCATCGGCAGCGTGACGGTGAACGTGGAGCCTTCGCCGATGTTGCTGACGGCTTGCATGGTGCCCGACATCAGCTCCACCAGCTGACGCACGATGGTGAGCCCGAGCCCGGCTCCACCGCCCTCGCCCGCGTTGCTGCCAGTGGTGAAGGCCTCGAAGACCGCTGTCATCTCGGAAGGTGCGATGCCCTGCCCGGTGTCCCTGACTTCGAAGCGCAGGCCTCCGGGCGCGACGGCCGCCATCAACAGGACCTCGCCCTCGGCGGTGAACTTGACGGCGTTGCCGACCAGGTTGCTGAGCACCTGACGCATGCGGGTGACATCGCCCAGGACCCACAACGGCGCGTCGTCGGGCACGTGACCCAGCACTGCCACCGGCTTGTCACGCGCACCGAGCCCGGCAAGCGCGACCACATCGTCAACCAACGACCGCACCAAGACCGGCTGCGCCACCAGCGAGACCGCACCAACACCGAGGCGCGATGAATCGAGCAGGTCATCGATGACGGTGGTGAGGCTGTCGATCTGACGACGAAGCGTGTTGGCCAGCGAGGATGCGTCGTCCTGGAGGCCGGCGGATGTAGTCAGCAGCTCGGCCAGCCCCGCCATCGCGTGCAGCGGGTTGCGCAGCTCATGGCTGACGGTGGCGATGAGGCGCGTACGCAGATCTGCCTCAGCCAGTGCGGCGTCGCGTGACTCGGCCAGGTCGCGCATCAGCGCTTTGCGCTCAGCGATGTTTCGAGAAGTGACGACGATGCCCGACACATCGGGGTCGTGCAGCAGGTTGACGGCGTGCGCCTCCACCGGCTGGTAACTGCCATCGGCAGCTTCGACCCGGAACTCGCCGGTGACCACCGCACCCGGGCTGGCGATGACCTTTTCGCGCATCGCAAGAACTCGTAGCGCATCGTCAGGGTGCAGCAGATCGAAGATGGTGCGATCAGCCCAGAACTCGGACGGGTAGCCGAGGATCGGTTTGTAGCGGCCGGAGGTCTCGATCAGCGAACCGTTCTCATCGATCAGCGAGATCGTGTCGTCGATGTTCTCGATCAACTTTTGAATGCGGTGCGCATCGAACCGCGCTGCGTCGGTCACAGGTGTAGCGGTGCTGAACAGTGCGACCCGTTGGCCGTCGCGCTCCAGCGCCCGCAGCGTCAAACGCACCAGTTGGTCGCCACCACCTGGGCGTGGGGCCTGCTGCATCGACACGTACTCCGCCAGTTCGCCGGAGCGCAGTTGCGCCAGCACCTCGCCGGTGTGGCCGCGATCACCTGGCTCGATCATCGCCTCGAAGGGCAGTCCGACGAGGTCGTCGGGGGTCAGCTCGAAGACCGCCGCGTACTCGCGGCTGCCCGCGATGCCGTGACCGTCGGCGTCGAACAGCGACCACGCAACGGGCGCGTGCAGCAGCGCTTCCGCGAGCAGCTGAGCATCGATCCTGTGTTCCACCTAGGCATTGTGGCCGAACCACTGCAGCTGACGTGCGACCCCCGCACAGAGCAGCGGCGCAGTATCAACCAAAGGTCAGCCGCCGGCGACGGCAGGAATGATGCTGATGGTGCAGCCGGCGGGGGTGGGTGTGTCGAGCCCGTCGAGGTAGCGAACATCATCGTCGGCCACGAACAGGTTGACGAACTTGCGCATCGCACCGGACTCATCCAGCAACCGGTCGCTGAAGCCGGGATGCGTAACCTCGAGGTTGGCGATCACTTCGGTGAGCGTGGCGCCCTCCACCTGCACTGTGGAAGCGCCGCCCGAGAGAGGACGCAGGGTGGTGGGGATTCGAACTGTCACAGCCATGCGGCAAACTCTACCGACCTGGTCGGGATTTCGACCTGCCACGGCGGTGACCGTGCTGCCCTAACCTTTGGGCGATGCGAGTGCTGGCCGCGGTCGACAAATTCAAGGGCACGGCCACCGCTGCGCAGGTGGCCGCGGCCATCGGTCATGCCTGCTGGGAGCTTGGCCACGAGTGCGTCGAGCAGCCCGTTGCCGACGGCGGGGAGGGCACGTTGGAAGCACTGGGCGGCGCCAATCGCACCAGCGTGGTGACCGGGCCGTTGGGCGACGCAGTGAAGGCCGAGTGGCGCCTGCACCGGGGCACTGCAGTCATCGAGATGGCTCGCGCTTCAGGTCTCACGCTGGTGGGCGGAGCCGAGGGCAACGATGCGATGGCCGCCACCACCACCGGCACCGGCGAGCTGATCGATCAGGCGCTGGACTTGGGGGCCAAGAAGATCGTCGTCTGCCTCGGCGGTTCGGCCACCACCGATGGCGGCCTGGGCTGTGTGCGCGCCATCACCGCACCGAATCGTCTGCGCAGTGTGCAGCTACTGGTGGCGTGCGATGTGCAGACCCTGTTCGCCGACGCGGCCCCCGTGTTCGGGCCGCAGAAGGGTGCCTCGCCGGCCCAGGTCGACATGCTGCGCGGCCGGCTCGAACGCCTCGCCCAGATGTACCAGGAGCAGTACGGCGTCGACGTGCGCAACCTGCCGGGTACCGGCGCCGCAGGCGGCCTGGCCGGCGGCCTGGTCGCGCTCGGCGGACGACTTCTGCCCGGCTTCGATCTTGTGGCCGACGAAGTCGACCTGCACGATCACATCGCAGCAGCCGACGTGGTGATCACCGGCGAGGGTTACCTCGACGAACAGAGCTTCGATGGCAAGGTGATCGGCGGCGTGCAAGCAATGTGCGACGAGGCTGGAAAGCCGGTCGCCGCTGTCGTCGGTGACAGCGCACCAGAGGTCGTCGACCGCATCAAACACCGATCACTTACTCAGGAGTTCGGCCTCGAACGAGCGATGAACGAGCCGCTGTGGTGCATCGAGCGAGCAGCCTCCAGCCTGCTTGGTGAACTCTTCGCCTGACTGCTGTTCCAAGTGCCCCTGCGCTACTAGTTTCGGTGAATGTCCGATGAGCCAGCGCGTCCTCCTGCCGATCTCGCGATTATCAACTGCACCGCGTTGCTGGGGGTGACAGGCGACCGCACAACGTTTGCCCCGGGGACCACGTTGGAGATCACGGGCGGCCGCTTCACGAGCGTCGATCAAAACCCGGCGCACCCACCGGTTGCGCGCGAGGTCATCGACGCTCGCGGAATGGTCGCCATGCCGGGCCTCATCAACACGCATTGCCACGCGGCGATGACGTTCCTGCGCGGAGCCGCCGAAGACGTCAGTGTTGCGCATTGGTTCAACGACTACATCTGGCCGATGGAGATCAATGTCGGCGAGCGCGATGTCTATCTGGGCACGCTGGTCGCGGCGGCAGAGATGATCGAGTGCGGCGTCACCACGTTTGCCGATCACTACTTCTTCATGGACCAGGCAGCGCAGGCGGTGATGGACACGGGTATGCGCGCGAATCTTGGCTCGGCCTTCTTCAGTTCGCAAGGGCCCGAGGGCGGCCTGGGCCAATCGGTCGAGTTCGCCGAGCGTTGGCACGGCAAGGCCGAAGGTCGCATCACCACCTCGCTCGCCCCACACGCGCCATACACGGTGAGCGATGACGATCTGCGCGGAGCCGCCGATGCCGCCCGCCGCATCGGCGTCCGTGTGCACCTGCATGCCTCCGAGGACATTGCGCAGGCCAACTCCAGCATCGCATCGCGTGGTATCTCGCCCATCCAGGTGCTGCAGGAGACGGGCGTGCTCGATGCCGGCGTGATCATCGCTCACGGAAACGGCATCATCGACAGTGACATCCCGCTGCTGGCTGCCGCTCGCGACCGGGCCGGGGTGACACACGGTCCGAAGGGATACCTCAAGTTCGCACTCGGCCCGCTGACGCCTATCCCCGCGCTACGTGCCGCTGGTGTGCCGGTCGGCTACTGCACCGACGGCGTGGCATCGAACAACACGATGGACATCTTGGAGAGCATGCGCATCACGGCCATCATGCAGAAGCAGATTGCCGAGGACGCCACCTGGTTCAAGAGTTCGATGGCACTGGAGATGGCCGGCCCCGAGTCGGCTGCCGTGTTGGGTATGCGTGGCCAGATCGGTGAGCTGACCGTGGGGTCGTGCGCCGACGTGATCCTGGTGGATGTCAGCGGTTTCCACTGCCAGCCGATGCACGACCTGGCCGCGGCACTCGTCTACTCGGTGCAACCCTCAGATGTGCAGACCACCATCGTCGACGGCCGCGTGCTGATGCGCGATCGCAAGCTGCTCACCATCAACCGTGACGCACTGCTGGCCGAGTTCCGCCAGCGGGCGCGTGAGATCACCGACCGTACGCACGGCCGAACCATCCAGGACTACAACACCTGAACGACAACACCTGAACGACAACACCTGAACGACAACACCTGAACGACAACACCTGAACGACAACACCTGAACGACAACACCTGAACGACAACACCCGAGGCGTGGGCTCGGGCGGGTTAGACGGTGGTGGTCGGCGCCACGGTGACACCTGTGACAGGTGCGCCACTGATCGCAGCCAGCGTCTCGCCGGCGCTGTCGTTGCCCAGCATCAGCAACACGCCGCTACCTTCGGCCCAGTTGCCACTGGCAACCGGCACAGGCATACCCTGATCGACAATTTCGATGCCACCGAACAACGCCGCCAGCGACGTGGCGACGGGCAGTGCGGTCGGGTCAGCTGAGTTGTACAGCACCCTGCTGACGTCCAGCTTCTCGGACGCGTTGACCGGCTCTGCCATGTCGTAGCCCTTGCCGCCGATCGCGGTGGACATCTGGCCGGCGGCACCGTTGATGCTGCTGGCGTTTGCAACCTGCACCTTGGTGCCAGTGGTGACCGCGACCGGAACCGTGGTGTCCGGCGCGAGAGTGGGAGCGACGGTTGCCGCGGGGTCGAGCGTAGTACCGGGTGCGTCGGTGGAGACGCTGGGCTTGGCGACGGTGCTGTCACCGCCGCCATCGTTGACCTTGCGCAAAATGAGGAAGCCGAGCACCAGCGCGACGAGCGTGACAACAATGGCAACGGTGCTACCCATCGGGGCTGCGCCGTTCGTGCGACCGGTGCGGCCAGCGTTTTCGTTGCTCATCAGGACTCCTCAGTTGTGAAGGGCAATTGTGAAGGGCAGTTGTGGTCAGGTGTGTCAGCCCTGTTCGCCTGCAGCCGCGCCATCAATCATTGCCCGACGACGGCGCTCGCGGTGACGACGCAGGCGGCGAACCACCAGTTGGTCGGCGAGCAACGCCGCCGGATGATCAATCACCCGGTTGAGTTCGAGATTGTAGTCCTCCACGGAACAGGCAAACCGCGCACGGATCGCTTCGTGGCGATCCTCGTCCAACATGAACCACGTTGCCTCGAACTGCAAGATGCCCAGCTCGCGCTCGTCGAGTGTCTCCGCAGTCGTGTTGCTGGTCGTAGGGTGCTCGCTCATGATGCCACCAGCTTGGCCCAGCTGGGTCCGTGAAACCGGGCATCGCACAGGTGTTCGTTCCCTGGTCAGCTAACGTGCGCGGCCATGTCGACGCGCCCGTTCATGATCGGTGTTGCTGGTGGTACGTGCTCCGGCAAGACCACCGTCAGCGAGAAGCTGGCAGAGCTGGCGGGCGACGAACAGTTGGCGCTGCTCAAGCTGGATTCGTACTACGTCTCTTACGACGACCAACCGTTGAAGGTCCGCGAGAAGGCCAACTACGACCATCCGGATGCGTTCGATTGGCAGTTGCTCAACGATCACCTGGCCGCGCTGTCGCATGGCTCGACGGTGCCGGTGCCCATCTACGACTACACCAACCATCGCCGAAGCGGCGCAGTGCGCATGGTGCCGCCGGCGAACATCGTCGTGGTGGAAGGCATCTTGGTGCTCTACGAGTCCACACTGCGCGAGCGCTTCGACTTGAAGGTGTACATCGACACCGACGCCGACTTGCGTTTCATCCGCCGGCTGCAGCGCGACGTGGCCGAGCGTGGCCGAACGATGGAAAGCATCATCGCCCAGTACCTGGAGTCGGTGCGCCCGGCGCACGAGCAGTTCATCGAACCGAGCAAGCGCCATGCCGACGTGATCTTCCCCCAAGGCGGCATGAACGCCCCCGCCATCGACGTGCTCCTGGCACGTGTGCGCGAGTTGGCCGTCATCGAGTAGCCAGCCGAGGTGACGCGGAGTTGCGACCGCAACCTGGGGCTTTGAGCAAAAGGCGCGTCATATGTGGGCTGTGGGCGCGGTAGGGCGGCCGTTACACTCGGCGAATGAGTCGCCGGGTTAGCTCAGCTGGCAGAGCAACGCACTTGTAATGCGTAGGTCAAGGGTTCGATTCCCTTACCCGGCTCCACATAACACCAGGTAGATGGCACTTTTATTGGTTGCCAAGTCTTCTCCGGCCAGAGCGCAATCCAAGATTTGCAGTTGTCGGAAGGGGGTGCGTAACAGCCAAGGCAACGCTCAGCTCGCGGATCATCGAGTTCAACGCATTGTCATGGTCGTCGGCGAAACACTCGGGATACACCGGGTTCGACATGATGATCCCGATGCACTCCTGAACAGGCGCCCGGTCGAACGGGAGGGGCGACTGGCGTAGGCGGACAGTGGTGGTCCGAACGTGCGGTGCGAGGTCATCACACAAATAGGTGGTCAACGACGCGGCGGCCACGCGCTGGACAAGCCCTCATGTGTATGCGGCGCGTGCTCGAACGACTGGTCGTCATTGCAATGGAGTGAGGACGCGTCGAAACACGACGTCGATCGAATGCGCTCGGTCTGCGTCAACGTCTGCGCATCGCGACCCAACTACGAACGCACGTCGACGCCGATCTGGCAGCCGGTCGTGCAATCGCCGGGTTCGGTGCGGGAGTGTCTGCCGGCGCCAGGACTCGCCGAGTTGGGAGCCGGCATGCGCGACCCCTCATGCAGCCGCCGTGCGATCCTCTGACTAGTGCCGCCATGCGGGCGAGCCGTCCGACGAGTGGCACCTACTCGGCAGTAGTCGGCACAGTTTTCGTGCCGACTAGCGAAGACTTCGCGAGTACTCGGATGCCGTTTGTGAACTCGGCACGTTCAGCGCCCCGATTCGCCCACCCAACGATCAATGCCGCCGACGAAGAACTCATCACCATTCTTGCCCGGTGCTGCTCGCACCAGCGAGGTCGCCGCTGCCCTTGGAAAGTCCGTGCGGTGGACCCGGCAACGACTGAACATTCTTGTCGATACAGGACTCGTCGTAGAACTTGGCGAAGGCCCCAACGACCCCCGTCGCCGTTACGCCTTGGCGGCACAACCCAACGGACGCTGATCCACCGCCAGCTCGCGCGCCACGAACGCAGCTGGTCGAACCCGGTCGGTGGCTGTTGCGGGCATCCTGCGACGGTAACGTCGTCACGCATGACACCCGACCGTGAGCGGATCAGTTTTCTATTTGGTGAGGACGCTCTCATCGACCTCGACGCGTACGATTTGACCGTTGAGTCAGACGTCGTTGCAGCCGTCGAGCGGTTCATGGGCCCGCCGAGCGGCTCAGCTGTGGATGGAGTTCGGTTGGCCGCACGCACCATCGCTGTCCGCCAAGTTCTTGGTGACGACCCGCCCGAGGCGTGGCTGGCCGCGATCCGCATGCGTGATGCAGGCTTCGATCGTGACGACGTGCTTGGCCAGTTGTCGATGGTGATCTCCGAGCACTTCATCGAAAGCCGCGCCATGGCCGTGCCAGGCGACCCTGCAGGACTGACCGCCGCGTTGAACGCGCTCCCGTTGCCCTCCGCCGAACAGATCGCCGAGGTACTGATCGCCATCGCCCGTGCAAACCCCGGGCTCCACGCCGACGATCACACCCGGCAAGCCGTTGCAGCACTGGGGACGGGTGGGGGCGGGCGAGTCCTGCAGGCCCTGGTCGAGCGCGTGCTCGACCATCTGGTGGAAGGCCCATTGCACTGGTTGGCAGACGATGCGACGGTCGCGTTCTTCGACACGATTGCCGGCCGAACGTTCACGCATCGGCTCAACGACTCCGAACGCGAGCTGGGCGTGATCAGCATCTGCGTCGACATCGCTGGCTATCAACGCTTCGACAGCGTGCGTCTCGCTGACGGAACCGAGCTCGAGCCGTTCTCAGTAGAGGACGGTCACATGGCATGGCATGGCCCTGCGGGTTGGCTTGGTGGTTTCAACGCGGACGACCTTCTCGCATTCACCGCGGAGTTCACCGCGCCGAGCGGCGACGAACGTGTCGATGCGACGGTCACGATCCGGGTGGTCGCCGAACCTGCGGCGGTGCCTGGCGAGCTGGTTTCGGCGGTACGCGCTGCCTATGACGCTGAGCAGCACGAGCACGGACTGCCGGTCGCGGCGGAGGATCTGGTCGTGTGGCTCTGCCACTACCACCCCGACATGTTCAGAGTGCCGCTACCACCGCTGTCCGACCTCATCGAACACGCCGGCCTGCAGCTGAACGGTGGCTTTGTCGCGCATGACGATTCGGTGTGGCGACAGGATCTGTTGGCACGACGAACGTACCGGCTCCTCGACCTCGTGCCCGAGCCTCACTGGCGCAAGGTGCTCGGCCGCGCCATCGAGGTGCTTGCCGACCCAGAGGCGGACATCGACCTCGTGCGCACTTCGCTCGACGAATGCGCAGAGCCCGAGACGCTCGACGAGCTCGTCGAACTGTTGATCCCCGAGTATCTGGCACCGCAGGACGAGCACGAATTTGCCGGCGTCGATGCGCCCGGTCGCGCGTTCGAGCTGGTCCACCGGGCGATCGCAGTCGCCCGTCGGCCGCGTCAAGTGGCCACGGCGGAGTACCTCGCATGTATGCTGCGCGAGCGGTGCGGGCAGCCCATCGTCGCCCTCGAGCACCTCACCCGCGCGGTCGAGGCGCAACCCCGGCTCGGGCCGATTGTGGAGCGAATGGGGTGGTACAGCTTCGACCAAGGTGACGCCCGCAGCGCGATGCGTTGGTGGCGTCGACTGGACGAGCCTCACCCCGCGGCGAGAACCATTGCTGGGTTCCTCGCTCAGGCAGATGGCAAACCCAAGGTCGGGCGTAACGACCCGTGCTGGTGCGGGTCCGGCCGGAAGTTCAAGCAATGCCATCAGGGCACCAGCGACCTGCCGGCGCTTCCCGATCGGGTGGGCTGGCTGTGCCGCAAGGCATCAACCTGGGTCGAACACACGACCGGCGAGGCACGCAGTCTGCTCACGGATCTGGCCATCGCTTATGTCGCCGGAGACCCCGACGCTGAGGCTTCCGACGTGATGAGCGCCGACGAGCACAGGATGCAGCAGCAGTTCCAGGCTGCGTTTGCCGATCCGCTGCTGTTCGATGCGGCGCTCCACGAAGAGGGCCAGTTCCGACGTTTTCTCTACGAACGCGGCGACCTGCTACCCGATGACGAGCGGCTCCTCGCCACCGCGTGGCTCACCGTCGATCGCAGCGTGCACGAAGTGCTCTCAGTCGAGCGTGGTGTTGGACTCAAGCTGCGCAATCTCGCCACCGGAGATGTCGTCGATGTACGCGAACGCACCGCGTCGAAGCAGGCGAACGTGGGCGAGCTGTACTGTGCGCGCGTGGTGCCTGATGGTGCATCGCACCAGATCATCGGCGGCGTGTTCGAGGTGCGCACCGGCCACGAACAGCAAGTACTCGACCTATGCCTGGCCGGCGACGCTGCGGCGTTGTGCGCATGGGCTGGCGCACTGGCCCAGCCACCACGAATCGTTCACCGGCCGGGCATGATCGACTCGATGCTGGACCGAGGCGCATTACAAGCCGCGCTCGACGAGAACGAATTCGCGGACGAGACCGAGATGCTGTCGCGACTCAACGCCGAACTGTCGCGGCAAGCCCAATCACGGTGGCTTGACGACAGCGTTCCGGCTCTCGGCGGCCTGACCCCACGCCAGGCCGCGGCCGACCCCACGCGGCGCGAACAGCTCGAACGACTGCTCGGTGAGTTCGACCGGATGGACGACAGCCTTCGCGACGCGTTCGCGCACGTCGACGGCGTCGTCACGCCGATCACCTACGACACCGCCGAGCTGCGGCGGGAGCTGGGCATCACCTGACTCATCGATCATCTCGCCGGGCGAACATCAGCGAACGCGATGACTCTCCGCCGGGCGGGCCGGCCGAGATTCGGCCAAGATTTCGGCCAAGAAATTCGAAAACAAAGGGCGCTACGAGCCGATACTGGACGGACTGAAGAATTGAAGACACGCTGCCAGATGGCACTATTTGACACGAGGCGGACGGATCGGATCAAAGTTGTAATACGTAGGTCAAGGGTTCGATTCCCTTACCCGGCTCCTATAACACCAGGTAGATGGCACTTTCTTGATTGCTCACTCTTCTCCGGCCAGCGGGTCGGTCAAGATTTGCAGTTGCCGGGACGGGTGTGCTCAACAGTCAAGGTCAGGGTGTGATTGCACCTCATCGAGTCGAACGCGTGGCCTGCTCGAACGGAGTAACACTCGGCCTACAGCGAGGTCGACGCGACCATCCCCATGAACTGCCGAATAGCATCCTCACAGTTGGCCGCCACACCTACCGTGGTGATCACCACAGCCTGCTGAAGTAGATGAGCGAGACGCTCACGCCGAACACGATCACCCCAGCACGCATCTTGGCCGCTGGCAGGGAACTGGCAACTCGGCCACCGATGTGGCCACCGAGCAGGCTTGCCGGCGCCATCACCATTACGAGCGTCCACGCAACCTTGCCCGAGAAGGAAAGGAACACTGCCGCCGAGATGTTGACCAGGAAGGACAGCAACTGCTTGACAGCGTTCAATCGGTTGAACGGCAGCTCAGAAAACAATCCGAGCACGGCCATGAGCATGATGCCGAGGCCCGCCCCGAAGTATCCGCCGTACACCGACGCAACCGAAACTGTGGCCAGTTCCAGTGCAGCGTGCGAGCGCCCGTCACGAGAGCGCGACAGCAACCAGCGTCGCAAGCGGTCCTGGAACGCGAGAAGCACGGACGCGCCGAGGATCAGGAAAGGCACGAGAAAGCGAAAGACGGCCTCGCTACTCATAATGAGCAGCACCGAACCCGCCAGACCCCCCAGCGCCGCGACGACCATCTGTGGGCGCAACGCACGCTGCAGCCCGCCGAGGTCGGCACGCTGCGCGTATGTCCCACCGATGTAGCCGGGGCAGAGCGCGACCGTGTTGGTGGCGTTGGCCCGAATGGCAGGCACCCCGATTGCCGTCAGTATGGGGAACGACACCAGCGTGCCGCCCCCGGCGACAGCGTTGACGAGGCCTGCTCCGGTCGCGGCCGCAGCGGCCGCCAAGTGGGCCAGCACCGAGAAGTTTGTCATTCGTTCCCTCCAATTCGTATACATTATGCACCAAAGGTGAGCCCCCTTACCATTTCGCCGAAGATTCCGCTCAAGCGCAGGTCGGAGAGTTCACACATGGCTCTGTTCGGTGTCGCCGGACGGCCTATCGTGAAGGCCATGACTGTCGGGAGCGCACATCAGACCCTTCGTGAGGTGGCCGCCGACGAGATCCTCGGCATGATCATGAGGGGTGACCTGAAACAAGGTGAGCGACTGTTCGAGGACCGTCTGGCAGAGCAGTTGGGGGTGTCGCGTAACCCGGTGCGCGAGGCAATTCGGGCTCTCGAGGGCACCGGCCTGGTGGAAGTCATCGCTCGGCGCGGCGCCTACGTGAGCAAGCTTGACCCAATGCAGTTGCGTCAGTTGCTCGAGCTACGGAGCGTGATCGAGGCGTACGCGGCCGAGCGAGCGGCGATCAACCGCAGCGACGACGACCTCGCATCGCTCCGCGGCATTCTCGCCGCTGGCAGGGCCGCATCCGGTGTTAACGACCTCGTCGCCGCCGCGGCATTCCATCGGAACTTTCACATCGCCATTGAGCGGGCCTCTGGCAACGAGTACCTCGAAGTCGTGGTTGCACCTCTCCGCCATAAGACCGAACTCGTCTTCAGTATGCTCGCCGACGCTCGCGGCGTCACGGGGTGGGACGAACACCAGCGCATCTTTGATGCAATCGAATCGGGCGATGCGGAGACTGCTCGTTCGTGCACCTTCGAGCACATGGCCTCGGTCATGCGCGACCTTGCCGACAACTCTACGTCGGCTAGAGCTGACGAAGACCCCGCACGCGCGTCGTGACCTCACCGTCGAAGGTCGACGTCGTCATCATCGGGGGCGGAATTGCCGGCGCGTCGGCGGCATGGGCACTCTCCGAGCATGTCTCGGTGGCGCTGGTCGAGCAGGCGCCGAGCGCCGGATACCACGCCACGGGTCGGTCCGCGTCCGTCCTCTCGGAAACATCCGGTCACGCGGCGGTGTGTGTATTGGCGGCAGCCAGCCGCGGGTTCTTCGAGTCGCCGCCTGTTGGGTTCGTCGAGCACGCGCTGCTCAGCCCACGCGGACTGCTCTGGGTCGGTCGAGCGGCCGACGCCGGCGCGCTCGACCACCTCGTCGAGCGTGCTCGTTCCGTGGCCCCCACGGTTCGTCGTCTCACGCCCGCCGAGACGTTGACGCTCATCCCGCACTTCAAACCGGGGGCAGTGGCCGGCGGCGCCACATTCGAACCCGACGCGAGGGCGATCGACACTGATGCGCTGCTGCAGGGGTACGTGCGAGGTCTGCGCCTGCGCGGTGGCCTCATGTTCACCTCCACGGCGGCTGTCGAGCTCTCACCGACTGGCGGAGGGTGGTCGGTCGTCTGTGATGGTCGGACGTTCTACACGCCAGCAGTCGTCAACGCCGCAGGTGCATGGGGAGATGTGGTTGCTGCGAGGGCCGGCGTCGCGCCCATCGGTCTCGAGCCCCGCCGACGGACGGCGTGCCTGGCTGTTCTCGCCGACGTCGACCCGACGTGGCCGCTGGTGATGGATGTCGCCGGCCGCTACTACGCGGAACCGGAATCGGGTGGATTGCTGGTCTCCCCGGCGGATGAATCGCCCAGCGAGCCGTGTGACGCGCAGGCCGAGGAGCTCGACGTAGCTCTCGCGCTCGACCGCCTAAGGGAGGCCACCACTTTGCCGTTGCGCAGCGTGCGACGCGCGTGGGCGGGCTTGCGGACCTTCAGCCGTGATGGTGCACCGGTGGTTGGCGAAGACCCTGCCGCGCCAGGGTTCTTCTGGCTCGTCGGCCAGGCAGGGGCGGGTATCAAAACGGCGCCGGCAATGGCGTCCTCGGTTGCCGCACTCGTTCGCGGCGAATCCGCACCCACGACACTCGCCGACCAGGCGGTTGGCGAACTCGACCTGTCGCCTGCTCGATTTCGTTGAACCCCGCTCAGTCCCAACCGACGATCGTGGCAACGAGCAGGCCGACCGCGACCAGACCCGAGAACGACAGGATTGCCGGGCGCGTGTAACCACGATCGAGCCAGCGGCTCGCCCACCGCGAGAGCGCGAAGCCGATCAGCATCGCCGGCAGCAGAGTGAGGGCGCGGCTGAAGTCGGCGGCGTGTACCTCGCCGGCGGCACCAAGAAGGGTGAGTGACAGCAAGGCCCCGAACGTGAAGAACAGCGCGAGCGCGGCGCGCATCTGAGCGCCGGAGTGCCGTTGGTAGACGAGCGCCATGGGCGGGCCACCCACCGACGTGAGGCTGCCCATGAATCCCGACATCGCCCCAGCGCCGAACAGTACCGGACCCGAGGGTTCCACCCTCCATCCAGCGGCGCTGAGCGCTACGCCAACGAGGATCAGTACGGAGAACAGCACGAGCATCCATTGCTCTGGGAGCCACACGATTGCGGCAGTGCCCAGAATGCTGCCCGGAACCCGACCAAGAAAAGCCCACTTCAACGCGCGCCAATCGAGCATCACTCGTTCGCGGAAGCTGACACCGATCGTGAGCAGCAACGCCAGCATGAGAAGTGGCACCGGCACCAGGTCGGGGTCAAGGAGGGCAAGCACTGGAGCGCCGATCAGCCCCAAACCGAAGCCGAGCGACCCTTGCACGCAGGCGCCGATCACAACGGCAACGCATGCCAGTACGAAATCGATCGGCGTCATCGGCGGCGGGTATCGAGAGGCGGGTTCAGCGAAAGAAGCACGCGGCCCAGTGGCCGGGAAGCTTCTCTTCCAGGGGCGGTGTCTCGACTCGACACCGCTCTTCGACGAGCGGGCACCGGGTCTGGAACCGGCAGCCTGCAGGTGGGTTCACCGGGTTGGGGATCTCGCCCTGCAGCACGATGCGACGTCGCGCGCGCTGGACGGGAGGATCGGGGATGGGCACGCTCGACAGCAGCGCCTCGGTGTATGGATGGAGGGGTGACTCGTACAGCGAGTGCGTTGGCGCTATCTCGACGAGCTTGCCCGAGTAAAGGATGGCGATGCGGTGCGAGATGTGACGCACCACCGACAGATCGTGTGCGATGAAGAGATAGGTGAGCCCGAGCTCAGCCTGCAGGTCCTGCAGCAGGTTGACCACCTGCGCTCGGACCGACACGTCGAGGGCCGAAACCGGCTCGTCAGCGACGATGAAATCGGGCCGCAGCGACAGTGCGCGGGCTATGCCGATCCGCTGTCGTTGGCCGCCGCTGAATGCGTGCGCATAGCGATCAATAGTGTCGACCGGCAACCCACACCGATCCAGAAGGTCGGTGACCGTCGGACGCGCATCTTCGGAGTTCTTCGCCAACCCGTGCACTACGAGCGGCTCCGCTACCAACTGGAGGACGGTCTTGCGCGGGTTGAGGCTGGCGTACGGGTCCTGGAAGACGAGCTGCATATGCCGCCTCAGCTGGCGGAGCTCCTCGCCCGAAGTAGTGGTGATGTCGTTGCCTTTGAACGTGATGGAACCGGCTGCGGGGGCGAGGCGGCGAAGGACAGCGCGCCCGACCGTGGTCTTGCCGGAACCGCTCTCGCCGACGAGCCCCAGGGTCTCGCCAGGTGCGATGGAGAACGACACGTCGTCTACCGCGCTGACGAAGTTCACTTGCTTTCCCCAGAAACCGCTGCGCCCAACGGGAAAGCGAATGCTGAGATGGTCGACCTCGAGCAGTGGCGTAGCGGTGGTGACGTCAGACATCGGTCGGGTCCTGCTCTGCCGTGTCGGGCGCGGCCTCAGTCTCGTCCACGCAGGTCGTGTCCTCGAATGCTCGCCAGCAGGCGACCTTGCGACCATTGGGGTAGGTCTTCAGGCCCGGCGTCACTTCCAGGCATTGAGTGATCGCAAGCGAGCACCGTGGCGCGAACGAGCATCCGGCCTGTGGGAGGACAAGGTCCGGAGGAGAGCCCTCGATGCTGACCAAGCGTGGCATCACGATGTCGAGTCGCGGTGTGCTGCGCAGCAGTCCGGCCGCATACGGATGACCGGGGTCGGCGAACAGCTCCTCGGCCGTCGACAGCTCCACGATCTTGCCGGAGTACATCACGGCCACGCGGTCGCACAGACCGGCGACGACACCGAGGTCGTGCGTGATGAGGAGCACCGCAAGTCCGAGTCGCTGCTGCAGGTCGGCGATGAGATCGAGGATCTGCGCCTGGATCGTGACATCGAGTGCGGTGGTCGGCTCGTCGGCAATGAGCAGTTCCGGCTCACACGCCAGCGCCATCGCGATGAGTACTCGCTGGCGCATACCCCCCGACATCTCGTGTGCGTATTGCTTGACGCGTTCCGCGGGGTTCGCAATGCCGACAAGATCGAGCAGCTCTACCGATCGAGCGCGTGCCTGGCGACGGCTCATGCCCATGTGACGGCGTAGGACCTCGTCAATCTGCATGCCGATCGTGAACACTGGATTCAGCGAGGTCATCGGGTCTTGGAAGACCATTGCGATTTCGTTGCCGCGAACGCGAGCGAGCGTGGAGTCGGCATCGTTGACCAGCGACTCGCCCTTCCAACGCACGTCGCCGCTGGTGATCTTGCCCGGCAGTTCGGTGAGGCCGAGTAGCGCCTGCGCGGTGACGCTCTTGCCTGAGCCGCTTTCGCCGACCAAGCCCAGAGTCTCTCCCTTCGCCACCGTGAAACTTACGTCGCGGACCGCGTGGACCACGCCGCGGCGCGTGAAGAACTTCACCGTCAGGTGCTCGACCTCGAGGATCGTGTCGCCGACTGCGTGATCGCTGGTGGACCGTTGTTCGATCAGGGGCACGCTCATGCCGCGCCTTTCCCGGACCCAATGGCGGCGGCGGCGAACTTCTTCTCTCGCTCCTGCGGATCGAGAGCGACCCGCAACCAGCTGCTGAGCAGGTTGACCGCCAGCACCGTCAAGCTGAGCAGGAGGCCGGGGTAGATGATGAGCCACTGGTTGCCGAACAGTTCGTGGTCGCCGGCGCGGCTGATGTCCAGCCCCCACGACACTCCCGGGTACTGGATGCCCAGTCCGAGGAAACTGAGAGCGGCCTCGGCAAGAATGATTCGGGCGAACTCGAGTACCGCCAGCGTGGCCAACGGCGTGACGAGATTGGGGAGGATGTGGGTGAACACCACCCGCTTCGGCTTGCAGCCGATGATCTCCGCCGCTTCGACGAATGGGCGCTCTTTGACCGACAGCACAACGCCGCGGGTCATGCGGCCGTAGACCATCCAGCCGTTGACGGCCAGGATGAAGGTGATGCTCGCCACGCTGCCACCGACGAGAGCGATGAGCAGCATCGCCAGCAGCAAGCCCGGGAACGAGACCTGTACGTCGACCCAGCCCATCAGCCAACGATCGGTGCGGCCACCCTTGTAGCCCGACCACAGGCCTACAAGGACGCCGAAGACGCCTGCGAAGAGCACCACGAGCACACCGATGACCAGCGACGTTCGGGCACCAGCCAGGAGTCGCGACAGGACGTCATATCCCTGCCAGTCGGTGCCGAAGATGTGGTCCCAGCTGCCGCCATGCCACACGGGCGACTGCATCGCATTGGACAGATTGCCGGCGTTGGGGTCGATGTCGAGGATCATCGGCCCGAAGATTGCGCCGAGGACCAGGAGAACGAGGAAGATCAGCGACGCAAAGCCGAGCCGGTCGCGCACTAGGTCGGGCAGCAACCCTGACCGGCTGCGCACCGCCGCCAGTTCGAACGGTCGGCCATGCAAGGCCTCCTCGGCCAGCTCGGCTTCCCCTACATCGTGGAGTTCGCTGGTGTATTCGTCGGGCACACTCATTGCAGATCCACCCTCGGGTCGAGCACTTTGTAGGCGATGTCAATGACGATGTTGAGCAGCACCACGATGACGGCGATGACGAACACGATGGCCTGAATGAGGTAGAAGTCCTGGTTCTTGATGGCAGTCTTCGCCATGAAGCCGAGGCCAGGCCAGTTGAACACGGACTCGACCACGACCGTGTAACCGGCGAGCGCTCGGATGAGCTCCCAGCCCAGCAGGGTGACGTATGGAATGCCGGCGTTACGCAACGCGTGCACTCCCATGATGCGGCGCTGAGTCATTCCCTTCGCCTTGGCGACTTTCACATATTGAGTGTTCATCTCGTCGATCATCGACGAGCGAACGACGATCGAGAGCCGGCCGATGGCAGGGAGCGCAAGGCACACCGCGGGCAGCACGAGATTGCTGGTCCAAGGACCAGGCCCGGTCTCGAACCAGTGCAGCTTCACGGTGAACGCGATGAGGAGCATGAAGCCGAGGAAGAACTGCGGCATCGAGAGTCCGATGAGGCTGAGGGTAGTGAGAACACGATCAGTGATGCCGCCCGGCTTGCGGCTGGCCAACACCCCAAGTGGGATGCTGAGCACCACAGCGAACAACATGCCGAGCGCGACGAGTTGGATGGTGCGGGGTAGATAGTCGAACACGACCGAGAGCGCTGAGTGTCCACGCACGTATGTGCTCTCACCGAGATCGAGACGGAGCAGGTCGCCAAGGAAGCGGACGAACTGCGTGAGGATGCTGTCATTGAGGCCCATGGCTGAGCGCCTGGCCTCGCGTTGTTCAGGAGTTGCCGAGAGCGGCAGCATGAACTTCACGGGATCGCCGATGAGGCGAGTGATGACGAACACGAAGATGGTCACTCCGAAGATGACCACGAGCCCTTGGCCCAGTCGACGTGCGATGTAGCGTCCCATGTTGTTGCTGCCGCTCCCGGCTCTCCTCACCAGCTCAGCTGGTGACAGACATTTCTTTGACGAGAAGCTTGGAATCGACCCGGGGGGTCCAGCTCATCCGTGTGGACAAACCGTAGAGGTCGGAGTTGCTCGCGAGCCAGACGAAGTACGAGCCGTCGGCGGCAATCTTTACTGCCTTCTCGTAGGTTGCCTGACGTTCGATCGGGTCCAGTTGCTGGCGGCCCTGATCGATGAGCCCTGACAGCTCCTCGTTGGTATTGGACGAACCGACGCCACCGGCCTGGTAGTAGGTGGAGAGCTGACGGTCCGGATCGAGCAGGTCGTTCGAGCTCGACACGAAGATCGCGTCGGCGCGGTTGGTCCTGTCGAAGAGCACATCGAGGTAGGCGCCGAACTCGAGGATGTCGAGCTGCACGTTGAGACCTGCAGCCTTCCAGTAGCCAGCGATGGCTTCGAGCAGTTCACGGTCGTTCAACCAACGACCGGCTTCGCCGACGAGCTGGATGGTCTTGCCATCGAGGCCTGCGTCGGTGATCATCTGCTTGGCCTTCGCTGCGTCGTAGACCACGGCCGACAGATCGGCGTCAAAGCCGAGCACAGAGGGGCTGAGGATCTGCGAGGCATCTGCCACGGCAAAGCCGCCGTACACCTGATCGATGATGGCCTGCTTGTCCACCGCCATGTTCAACGCCAGACGCACGTTGGGGTCGGCGGTGATGCCTTCGTCCGTGTCGAGGATGAGCACTGGGTGCTCCTGGCCCTGCACGTTGGCTGACTGTGGCGCCTGATCGACGTCCTGCGGCGGAAGGTTGGTGATGAGGTCGTACTTGCCCGACTTCAGGCCGGCCAGACGGGTGCCACCTTCAGCGACGAACTCGTAGGTGACGTTCGTGATGGAGGGTGCGTCGCCCCAGTACTCGGGATTCACCTCGATCTTGATGTCGGAGCCAACGGTACGGCTAACGAACTTGTAGGGGCCGGTGCCGACCAACGAATCGGAAAGATCCGCAGTGGTCTCGGCGGAGGTCGGGATCATCTTCAGCCAGTACATGCGAGCAGGCAGCACGCCGTCGGCACCAGCAGTGGTGATGTTGACCGTAAGGTCGTCGACCTTCGTTGCGCCCGTGATCGTCTTGTAGAAGCCGTCGTTGTCGGTCGCTGAGTCGGCGACGAGCTTCACGATGCGGTTGATGCTGGCGACCACTGAGTCGGCGTTGAATGCCGAACCGTCATGGAACGTCACTCCGTCACGGAGCTTGAACTGCCATGTGGTGTCGTCGGTCTGCGTGGGCAGTGCGGTGGCAAGTCCAGGCTGCAGCGTGCCGCCCGCATCGCGACTGAGCAGTGTCTCGTAGATGTTGTCGTTGATGGCGCGCTCGGCGCCGTCGTCGACGATGTAGGGATCGAGGCTCGTCGGTTCCGATCCGAGTGCGATTGTGATGTCCGCACCCTTCACCGGAGCGGCGGTGCCGTCGCTCGAGCCGCTGGTGCTGGCCGTGTCCTTGCTGCTGTCGCTACACGCAACGGCGACAAGACTCAAGGCCAGCAACGACCCAAGAAGTCGAAAACGCTTCTGCAAGATATTCCCCCTTGGTAAGGTGGACACAACGTCCATCGCATACTTTATACAATCTACACATCTGGTCCGTCAATGTCCACACGAACGTTCAAGGACCGAAACACCATGCCAGTGATCCCTACGCTCACCTGGAAAGAAGTCGAGGCAAGCATGTCCGTCACACCCGTGTCGTCCACGAACACCGGCGAGGATTCGGCGATCGCCCTGCGCGTCGGCCGGGCCCATCAACCGCTCCGACGCGCCGTGTACCACGAAGTCCAGCGCCGGATCGTCGACGGTCGTCTGCAACAGGGCGAACGGATCTACGAAGACCAGCTGGCGCACGAACTCGATGTGTCGCGCAATCCCGTCCGCGAGGCACTGCAGGCACTCGAAGCGGAAGGCTTCGTCGAGCTCGAGCCACGTCGCGGCGCACGGGTGGCGGTCATCTCAGAGGCCCGAGCCAACGAACTGTTCGAGATGCGCGAGGCGCTCGAAGGAATGGTCGCCCGCCTGGCGGCGCTCCGACGAACCTCCGAAGAGCTGCTCGAACTGGAGCGTGTCCTGGAAGCCGGTACCGCTGCCGCAACATCCGGCGACGTCGCGATGCTCCCGTCCCTCAATACCGATTTCCACCGCGTCCTGGGCGCGGCAGCCCACAACTCAATGCTCGCCGAGACCGTCGAGCGCATGTCCCAGCTCATCGAATGGGTGTACACGCGCCGTATCACTCAGCGCGGCACGATGTCGTGGACCGAGCACCGCCGCATCGTCGAGGCCATTGCGCTCGGAGATCCTGACCTCGCCTTCGCGGAGGCTTGCACCCATATCTCGAATGCCCGTCAGGCGTACGTCACTGACCAGCTGGCCGCAGGCTGAGCCGTCTCATGACAAAGGCATTCATCGTCAATCAGGTCATCGTCCACGACCCAGTCCGTTATGCCGACTACGCCGCACGCGGTCGCGCTGCAATGGCGCTGCACGGGGGCCGCATCCTGGCGGCGGGCGGACAGGTCGAAACGCTCGAGGGCGAGCCAATTCCACAGCGGGTCGTCATCATCGAATTTTCGACACGCGAAGATGCGCTCGCCTACTACCACTCCCCGGAATACCAGGCAGCTCGAGTCGCGCGCGGCGACGCCGCGACGGTGCGCTTCGCGCTGGTCGACGGTCTATCCGACCCAGCCTGAGCAGCGCTCAAAAACCCCGAACGGCTCCGCCGTCGACACGCACGACCGTGCCGGTCACAAAGCTGGCACGACCACTCGCCAGGAACACGACTACGTCGGCGAGTTCGTCGGCGCGCCCCAGGCGGCCCAAGGGGATCGACGCTACGTGCTGGCGGCGAACCTCCGCCAGTGGCAGCGCCTCGTGCTGCGAGCGGGCCAGCTCGAAGCGTTCCAGCGCTGGAGTGTCGAACTGGCCGGTGACGATGACGTTGACCGTGACGTCGGGGGCAAGCTCGAGCGCGAGCGATCGCGCCGCTGCCGTGACGCCGCTGCGAAAGACCGAACTCAGCGCCAGGTCGGGGGTGGCCTCGACGGCTGACCGTGCCGTCATGTAGATGAGGCGTCCAGCACCGGTCGCCGCGAGGTGCGGTGCAGCGGCGCGGCTGATCTCGAGCGCCGGCCGCAGCATGGCGGCGTATGCAGCATCGTCTGCTCCACCCGTGGCGAGGATGGGGCCAGCCTTGCCACCGCCAGTGTTGACGATGACGATGTCGAGACCGCCCAGCGCGGCCACCGCCTCCGCGACCAATCGCGTCGGCTCGCCTGCCACCGTGAGATCGGCAACCAGCGCGATCTCGGCTCCGACGGCGGCCGCGGCTTCGCTGCTTCGTTCCTGCGAGCGGCTGACCACCGCGACACGAGCGCCCTCGGCCACCAAGCCGTCAGCGACAGCGCGCCCCAGGCCGCTCGACGAACCCAGGACCAGTGCCCGCCGTCCCTTCAGTCCGAGATCCATCAGTTGCCCATCCAGATCGTTCGCATGACGGTGTAGAACTCCATGACGGTGGGCCCCAACTGTTCCTTGTGCGTGCCGGTACCGGACTGCTTGATACCACCGAAGGGCGCGTTGAACGCCGCCCCGACGGTGGCGCGGTTGATACGTACCATGCCGGCCTGGATCTCGCCGGCGAAGTGCTGTGCGGCGCGCAGGTCGCGCGTGCACAACGCGGCGGACAGCCCATACGGCACCGCGTTGGCCGAAGCGATGGCCTCGTCGAGGCCGTTGATGCGTTCGAACCCGATCACCGGGCCGAACACCTCGTTGCGGCTGAGCGCCATGTCGGGTCGTGCGTCGGCGAGCACAGTCGGCGTGAAGAAGCAGCCATGCTCGAACGCATCGCCGGTCGGACGAGCGCCGCCGCACGCAATCGTCGCGCCGTCGGACACCGCCTGTGCCACCGCAGCCTCCATCGCCGCAACCGCGTGCCCGTCCACCAGCGGACCCATGGTGGTGGCCGGCAGCGAACCGCCACCCAGCATGTAGGCATCGGCCAATGCCACCACTCGTTCGACGAGTTCGTCGTGCACGGAACTGTCGACAAGGATGCGACCAGCCCCCGTGCAGGCCTGGCCGCTGAGGCTGAAGCTGGAGCGGGCCACGATGGACGCTGCGGCGGCTAGGTCGGCGTCGGCGAGGACGATGACCGGGTTCTTGCCACCCAGCTCGAGCTGCACGCGGCGACCGACACCGATCGCGGCGTGGATCTTCGCACCAGTGGCATTGGAGCCGGTGAAGCTCACCGCACCGACGCGCTCATCCGAAACGAGTGCGGCCCCTGCCGAAAAGCCATGTACCACGTTGAGCACACCGGATGGCAGGCCGGCATCGATGAAGGCTGCGGCGAGGCGGTCGCCCATTAGGGGGGTCATCGGGGAGGGTTTGAAGACCACCGTGTTGCCGGCCGCGAGTGCCGGCCCGATCTTGCGGCTCGCCAGGTTGAGTGGGAAGTTCCACGGTGTGATGACACCGACCACTCCCACGGGATCGCAAACCGAATACACGAGCGGAGTGTCGTCGCTGGGGAACGTCGCTCCGGTCAGCCGGTAGGCCTCACCCGCGTACAGCTCGAGGTTGCGGGGCGTGCGCCCTGCCTCGTTCATGGCATCGGCGAGCGGCTTGCCTTCTTCCGCGACCATCTCCGCTGCGATCGACGCACCTCGCTCCGCAAGCAGCCGTGCGGCGCTAGTCAGCAGTTCGGCACGTCGGCTCGGGGTGGTGCGGCGCCAGCTGACCGCAGCGTCGACTGCGGCGTCGACGGCCGAACTCACGTCGTCGGCGCTGCTCTCCGGTGCGATGGACACAACCCGACGCGTGTCGGCAGGGTCGCGGCGTTCGAACTCGACGCCGGTCGAAGCCGACAACAGCCGATCACCGATGCGGTTCTGGAGGTGGATGGGCTCGGTCATCTCAGTCGGCCGTCGGGGTCGGGGGCTGCCAGTCATCCCACTTCGAAAAGTCGGCGGATTTGCCGAGGTGCTCGAGCAGTGCCGTGATGCCGGCCTTGCAGCAGGCGATGTCCTCGCGGGTGTGGCCACCGGAGACACCGATGCCACCGACGACCTCGCCGTCGACCTCGATCGGCCAGCCACCGACGAAGATCGCGAAGCGTCCGCCGTGCATGTTCATGATGCCGAACGCCTCCTGGCCCGACTGGGCGTTGGTGTAGGTGTGGGTGGGACGCTTGTGGCACGCAGCGGTGAACGCCTTGTTGATCGCGATCTCGACGCTGGTCGGCTTGCCGTTGTCGGGGCGCTTGATGACCAGCGGCCAGCCGCCCGCGTCGCAGACGCAGATGACGGAGCCGATGTTGAGCTCTTTCGCCTTGGCGAGCGCTGCGTCGACGGCGAGTTCGGCCTCGGCCATGCTGAGTCGATTGATCTGGATCACGGTGTGGTCTCCTGATGATTGTTGATGTCGTGTTGATCGAGGTGCGGGCGGTCGATGTGATCGAGATGACGCTGCCACGCCAGACCGGCGGCGGCGACGTCTTGCAGAGCAACACCCTGCGTCTCGAACAGAACCGGGGAGGCACCCGCTCGCGGCACGCTCACGGTGCCGGCCAGCATCGCGTGCAACTCGGTGGCGTGACGCCAGTCGAACGTGCCGGCGGCATGTGCCTGGATGAGGTCGCCGCACTCGACCTGGCTGCCGACAACGTCGTCGCAGACGACAGCGGCGCACCGACCGATGAGATCGGGACCGATCTCGCAGCGGTCGTACTTGGTGGCGCCCACCGCACAGATGAGCGCGTCGTCGGAGACTGCATCCGACGGGAAGAGCGCACTGGTGCTCTGCGTCACGGTGACGATCACGTGAGCGCCGCTCACCGCTGCGACAGCGTCGGGTGCAGCCACTGCCGGGATGCCGGCCTCGATCGCCCGAGCGACCATGGCGGCAACTGCCTTCGCGTTGATGTCGGCGATACGCACCTCAGCGAGCGCGGGGAGCTCGGCGGCCAACATCTCGAGGTGATACCAGCCTTGTCGACCGGCTCCGATCAACGCTGCGGTGGTCGGCGGCATGGCGCAGGCCAGTTCGCGAATCACCAGCGCACATGCCGCTGGCGTGCGGAACGCGGTGAGTGCGTCGCCGTCGAGCGTGCACAGCAGTTGTCCATCAGTGTCGAAGAGCACGTTCAGGAACGTGAACTTGCCGTCTTTGGTCGCATACAGCTTGCCGCCACTGAACGGCGGCACGACCGCGGCCATGGCACTGGCCATCGCCCCTGGGACTGCCGCTCGCACCCGTTGGGTGGTGGCGGCTTCTCCGCGCCCCCATGCCGCAAAAGCGCGACCCACCACCTCGGTCACGCCCGAGAGATCGAGCAGTTGCTCGATCATCTGATCATCGAGATGGATCACGGCGACGTTTCCGTTCGAATGCGATGGATAGCGATCAAGATTGCATATTGTATCCGAGATGGAGGTAGCCGAGCACGTCCAACCAGTTGAGCATCCCCGGTGGGGGTCGTTCGCGCTGGTCTGCGGCGCGTATCTGGTGGCCACGACGGGCGAGCAGTTGCTGTCGCCGCTGTACCCGACCGCCTCGAAAGATCTGGGCCTCGGTGTCGGCCAGGCAGGCATCGTGTTCGGCCTGCTGACCATCTCGATCGCCGTGTTCAACCTGCTCGGCGGCCTTCTTCTGCGTCGGGTGAGCGTGTCGGTGCTGGTACGGGCGGCAGCCCTGGTCGGGGTCGTCGGCAGCGTGACAACGGCGACCACGCACTCCTTCGCTCAGCTGATCATCGGTCAAATGGTGCTAGGCGCCAGCGCCGGGCTGTTCTTCCCCGCCGGCCTTCAGGCGGTCGCTGTGCTCGCGGGCCCTGCACGCAAGGGCTTCGCTATGGGTATCTACGGGGTGGCATTCAGTGGTGGCCTGTTGTTGGCGGCCGTGCTCGGCGCAGTCGGTTCCACTCATGACTGGCGGACAGCGTTCTGGATCGCGGCGGCGCTCGGCGGTACGGCGGCGCTCGGCGGCGCCGGCAGCGCACGGAGCAAGCCCGTCCGGGGCAGCCACTCGAAGTTCTCCATCCGAACTGTGATGGCGCTACCGACGGCTGTCGGAACGGTGCTCGCCGTCTGCCAGTACGGAGCGATCCCATTTCTCACTACCTTCGCCGTCGACCGCTGGGGCCTCACCGCAGCAAGCGCGGCCACGGTTCTCATCGTCGGACGAGTCGTCTCCATCGTCGCCAAGGTGATCGGCGGTGCCAGCGCCGACCGCGTCGGAGCGCGGGCGAGTGCACGCCGTACAGGGGTGGCGCTCACGCTGACGGGTCTGGCGTGGGTGCTGCTGCCCGGAGCACCGGCCACATATGGGCTTGCTGCGCTGTTCGCCGGCATGGTGAGCTCGTTGGGTCCGATCGCGAACGTTCTCGCGGTCGAGCAGTTCGGCAGGGACGGTATGGCCCTGGGAGCGTACCGTTCGGTGCAGATCGCTCTCGGAGCTGCGGCCAGCGCGTTGATCGGTCTCGCAGGCGAGGCATTCGGACTGCGCCCCACGCTGGCCGTCGCCACGCTGACACCGCTCACCCTGTTGTGGATCTGCCGTGACAAGGAGGCGCGGCCGATAGCGGTGGCGTGAAGGTCGTGTTACTACACGCCGAGCGTCAGGCCTACAGTGCGCGGGTCGGCTGCGGCGCACCACAGCTCACCATCGCGGGGCACGCGCACCAACTGCTGTGCCGACTTGCAACCCCAGCGCGGCGCGTCGATCGTGCGACCCGCGCCGGCTTTCAGCGCGGCGACGTCGGCCTCTGCGAAACCGGCCTCGATACGCAGGCCGTCGTCATCAGGCAGCCACTCCCACAGCGGTGAGGCGACGTGCACACCGGGATCGGACACCCCGGCAGCGATCCGTGCGATGGTCTGCGCGTTCCACGGCATCTGGTTGGCGCCGCCGGGCGTTGCGCCGAGAAACCGCGGCGCACCGTCGCTGCCGGCCACCGCCCACGCATGCAGCGTGGTGGCGGGGCGGCGACCAGCCTTCGGAAAGTTGCGGTGCCCCACCTCAGGGGTGAAGCCGCGCCCGGCGCGGTTGGCCAGGGCCAGCGAATACTCGGGAACGATGATGCCGCTTCCGAAACGCGGGAACGAGTTCGAGTGCACGATGACCACGACGTTGCCCTCGGCATCAGCAGCGCTGACCATCGACGTGCCGCTCGGGTCCGAGAGCGTCTCGCGTCGGGCGGAGATTGCCCGGCGCACGGCCTGGAACAGCTCGGCCTGGCTCCCGCCGGGACGAAGATCATTTGCTACGTCGAGCAACGACGGACCGTGAGTCGGTGCCGGTGTTGCCCACGTGGTCAGCTCGTCGTCGGCAGTTGCGACACGGCCCGTTGCGCACGGCGCCCACTCGGCACGAGCGAAATCGAAGTCAGCCTCCGCAAGCACCCCACCCCGCGCCCGCACGGCGCGCACCACAGCGGTCCCGACGTCGCCATCCATGAGTTGCGAGCCAAGCTCCACGAATTCGCTCAGCAGCGCTGCGAGGCCAGGCAACCTGGTCAGCGCACCGGGGGCAATCGCTTGACCCTCGGGGTAGTACACGGTCCCTTCAGGGTTCATCTCACGAACGAGCCCTGCCGCCTGCTCGGCGAGTCGCGTGCACACCGTCGCCCACGGGAAGCCGTCGAGGGCAAGCGCGATCGCCGGGGCCGCGAGCCGTGCGCGACCAAGGCGACCCAGCGATGCCAGCTCCGCATAGCCGTGGGCAGCTGCCGGCGGACCGACGGACATAGGCCCTACATCGCGCCATGTACCGGCGCGAGCAACGCCGGCGAGACCGGTGGGTGCGCCGCCGATCGCGAGCAACGCGTCGGGTGCGGGCGCGCCGGCTACCAGCCGAAGGGCGATGAGGTCGCCACCGAAACCACACTTCGGGGGCAGGAGCACCGTCTCGGCGAGCGCTGCCGCAACGGCTGCGTCGTATGCATTACCACCATCGCGCAGCGCTGCCGCACCTGCTTGTGCGGCGAGCGGTGCAGCGGCGCACACCACGCCGGAGCGGCCGACTGCCGAGCACTGCTCGGCCATCACCGCGACCTCGTGCGCGAGCTTCACCGAGCCCACCGCGTGGCGGGCGAGAAGATTGAGTGCAATACAACTTGCGCGATCATGGAATAAGTATACAATATACGAACTGCCGAGAAGTCGGCACCTGTCCCTGAAAGGTACTCGACATGGCTGAGTTGCTGTCCAAGCCCGCATTCCGTGAAGCACTGGAAAACGCGATCAAGGGTCGTGAGGCCAAGAATGCCTCGTTCTCACAGGCGTGGGCCAACGGTGAACTGAGCCGTGAGCACTTCGCCCGCTGGGCCGAGAACCACTACCACTATGTCGGGCCGTTCGCCGACTACCTGGGGTACATCTACTCGAACACGCCCGACAGCGCCACGGATGCGAAGGACTTCCTCCTGCAGAATATGTACGAGGAAGAGCTGTCGGACATTCGCCACACCGACCTGCTCATCCGGTTCGCAGAGGCCTGCGGCACCACACGTGAGCGAGTGATGGACGTCGACAACGCCACCGCCGTCACTCGTGGTCTGCAGGGCTGGTGCTATGCCATCTCCATGCGCGAGCACTTCGCGGTCGCCACGGCCGCGCTGGTCGTCGGCCTGGAGTCGCAGGTGCCCTCCATCTACCGCCGCCAGTACCCGGTCCTGCTCGAGAAGTACGGCTTCACCGAGGAAGAAGTCGAGTTCTTCGACCTCCACATCACCTCCGACGAGATCCACGGCGAGCGCGGCTACCAGATCGTGCTCGAGCACGCCACCACTCCCGAGCTGCAGGAACGCTGCCTCCAGTTGGTGCGTCACGGCGCCGAGGCCCGCTTCTCGTACACCAAGGCGCTCTACGACACCTACGTCTCGCCCGAGCCGTCGGTGGCGAACCCCGCTCCGGCACTCGCCTGACCTCAACATGCCGACAATTCGCTTCACGACCAGCGACCGCGAAGTCGAGTTCGCCGAGGGTGACGACGTCAACCTCTTGCGGGTGGCCATCCGCAATGACTGCGGCATCCCCTTCAAGTGCGCAAGTGGAAATTGTGGTACCGATCGCGTCCGGGTCGAGGCTGGTGCAGAGAACTGCAGCACGCCTCGCCGGCGCGAGCGGGAACGCCTTGGCGAGCTGTTCGATCAGGGCTACCGGCTGGCCTGCCAGACCTATGTGAGCGGCAACGTCACGGTTGCTTGGGACCCCGAACAGATCGGCCTCGACGAGGGCAGCAAGGTGTACGACAAGTTGCGTCAGGTGTGGCTCGCGAAGGACGACGGCGGATGACGACCAACTCCTCCCCGCAGGCGCTGGAGTGGCACCCCGTCGGTGGCGTGGCCGACATCACGAAGAAGCGCAAGGTCGTCGTCGAGATCGACGAGCGCCAGATCCTCGTCGTCGCGCACGAGGGCAGCTTCTTCGCCTTCGACAACATCTGCATCCACCGTGACCGCGAGCTGTCGAAGGGTGTCATCCTCAATGGGAAGCTGGTGTGCCCGGGCCATCAATGGGCGTTCGCACTGGACACCGGATGGGAAGCCGTGAAGGAAGAGTGTCAGCCCACCCACTCAGTTCGAGTCGACGGCGACGAGGTCTTCGTGAGTGTCGCCACCAGCCCGGACATCGCACAGTGAGCGGGCTTCAGGACACAAGCTTCATCGACCACGAGTCGGTGCAACAATGGATCGACGGGTGGAGCGCCGAAGTGGCGGCTGTCAATCTCACGGCTGCCCGTCACCGCTTCGCCGACGATGTCAGCGCGTTCGGTACCTTCGCCGACGTGGTGGTCGGACTCGATCGGCTCCTGAACGACCAGTGGTCGCAGGTGTGGCCCAAGATCGAAGAGTTCTGCTTCCTCACCGAAGAGATGCAGGTGCTGGTCGCGCCCGATCGGTGCATGGCGGTTGCCGTCGTCGGCTGGAACTCGCTCGGCATCGACGTTGTGGGCGAGCGATTCCCACGCCCCGGGCGAGCCACCATCGTGCTCCAACGATCGTCGGTCGCCGACGATTGGAAGGGAACCCATACGCACTTCTCGCTCGGTCGCGGGGTTCCACAAGCGTCGCATGGTTCCCGCTCGATCCGTTGACGGTCGAACGCTCGCTACAAAAGGTTTCGCGCCGAAGAGACCTTCGCTTGAAGCCCATTTATCTCGTCGCCGACGCTGCGAGCGGTGGCCAGTCGCCAGCAGCGCCCGTTGGTCCGGACATATGCGCGTTGGCTGTGAGGCTTGCGGGTGTCAGGTCTACAAGCCCCGCGAACTCGTGCTCGTGAGTGGCTTGCACAATCCCCCTCCGGGAGATCAGCAGACCCTGTATGAGATGCAACGCGAGCTCGACGTCAATGGCCGGCCGCACTTCGCCGCGGACGATCGGGCCCGCTGAAGCGCCACGCTGATGGGGGCCACGCTGGTCGAACCGAGCCGGCCGAAACAGTGCCGCCGCATCAAAGCCGCTGATTGAGTTCGAGATTATCCAGAAGCGCCACGGGATCGGGGGCTTCCGTTGGGTGGGTTTCCATCCAGTATTCCATCCAAGAAAACAGACGGTACAGGCCGCCACTGGGCGAACT
This sequence comes from Acidimicrobiales bacterium, assembly GCA_038328705.1. Taxonomy (GTDB): domain Bacteria; phylum Actinomycetota; class Acidimicrobiia; order Acidimicrobiales; family Ilumatobacteraceae; genus UBA668. The sequence continues at coordinate 31,333 of JBBQMG010000006.1, forward strand.
GAGAAGGTCCAACGTCCCCACTAAAGGCCACTGTACGCAACGCGGCGGACGGATCGGATCAAATTTGTAATACGCAGGTCAAGGGTTCGATTCCCTTACCCGGCTCCATTGTGGTCGAAGCCACCGTCGCTGCGTTTCCGGGCGAGTTCCGTTCCGGACACCGGAACTCACGACACCCAGAATTGCAGTTGGGACGGTTCCCACACAGATAGTCCTTGCGCGCACAAATGGGTGAGGTGCGTACCGAAGTGGGGTGGCGACTACTTGTTGGTGTTGACGGCAGAGAGTTCGCCGACGCGGAAGGTGGTGGCCGGGCCGACCCACGTGTAGTCGGGCATGGCTTCGGTGTAGCCGCTGACCCACAGCGTGACGGTGTTGGTGATGCGCGCCCGGATGGTCACGTTGCCCGGCCCGGGCGGCGTCCAGGTGCACGCGCCGTTGACTCCCGGCTCGGCCTGTTCGGCAAGCAGCGGCATCACAGGGAACGAGTTGGCGTCGGCGGTGAACGTGTCGGCGGCACCGTCGGCCACGCACTGGACGACGCCGCTGAACTCGGGCGACGGCTTCTCCGGATTGGGCACGAAGTCGACGTCGAACGAGAGCGCTCGTGGCTGTGTGTAGAGGTACACGGTCCAGCCCCGTACGTACATCACCGGCGAACGCTGCGGCCGCCACGAATCGGGGGCGATGGCCAGCCATGATGGATAGCGGGTGATGAGCCCGCCCCAGACGTCGACGACCGGGTTCTGGTAGATGGCCGGCGGCACCAATTGCAGATTGTTGACCAGGTCTCGCCCTGTTGGACGTGGGTCGAAGAAGGGGTCGTAGGCGCTGATCCACAACAGTTGGACGAAGTGCGCGGAGGTGTCACAGGAGACGGCGAACAGCCGCTTGGCGGCGCCCAAGGGGCCGGTGCCAACAATGACCTTGCCAGTCGGTCCGGGACCCTCGAAGCTCGGGATCTGGACGTCCTCGCTGAACACCCAACGAGTACTCGAGACGACCTGCCCGGCACTGTACGGCTGATGGTCAGAGGTGGTGCCATCCACGGCGGCAGTGAACTCGCACACCGAACGCGAGCCACCAAAGCTCTTCATTGCCGACCCACCAGGAATGTTCGTCGTTGTCCGCAGCCCGCCCGTCTCGTCGTAATAGGAAGCCGACCGCGGCCCGGACACGGTCCGGACTTCACCCTGGTCGCCGTCTTGCGTGGCCCCCGCCGGCGTAGAACTCAATGCTGTCACGAGTATGACGATGGCGAGCGCTCGACGACGAGACCTCACGAGCATGCGATTTCGGTCGAACTGAATTGAGCAAGCTTCCACGCTCCGTCGACGCGCAACATTCCTGCGGCATAACCCATTTCGCCGATGCCGGGGGTTGCACTGGCGGCGTAGCTGCCGTCTTCGTTCCGCAGTACCGCACCGTCAATTTCGCAGTCGAGCACGATGGTGTAGTCCTCGGTGCGTTCGTCCTCGATGACCGTCGGCCTAAGAACGACCCCGAGATCAAGATCCGTGTACTCGCCCCTATCGGACTTTGCCTGATACTTGGGCTTGATGATCGCTGCGTTTGTGGGGGTGTAATACAGATCCCAGCCTTCGTCGTCGAGGGTGGCGGGGACGGAGTCGGTGGAGCGGTAGCGCGTCAGCAGCGCCTTGATGTAGCCCTCGATCGCCGGGCGGTCCATTTCGTTGAAGGTCCAGTAGTAGCCGTTGAGACGGTCCTCTTGCGTCGGCAGGAACACCCACAGCTTGGGCATCAGCTCATAGATAAGACCGACACTGTTGATACCCGGGGCCGACGCGACCAGCGTCCAGGGGCCATCGGGCGACAGCATCGGGCTGCCGTCCGCCACCGTCACCGTCGGCGGCTCAGTAGCAACCGCCGTCGACGCCTCGTTCGTAGTTGACGCGGTGGTCGACGCAATGGTCGACGCAACGGTCGTCGGCTCGGTCACCACCGTGGTCGCGGCGGCCGTGATCAACGGTGTAGCGGTCGCTACCGGGGTGGACAGATCCGATGGCACAGCGGGGTCGACGATGCCACCGCCACACGCGACGAGCGAGAGTGCGCCTACGACGACAACCGCTACGGATGATCGGACCTTCATGTCATGCCTCCTGCTGGAAGTGGTTGCGGGTCAACAGCTCGCGCCGAAGGGCAACGAGTTTTGGAGCTGGCTCGGCGGCAGCCCACGAGTCGGCTGCGATCGCGCGCTCGTAGCTCTCCCACTCGCCGCGCACGCCAGCCCGGTCGCCTCGACGGGCGTGCGCACGCATGCGCAGCGCGATCAGCTCTTCATGACCGCTCAGCACTTTCAGCCCTTGACCAGTCGCCCAGAACACACCATCGACGTCGCCAAGGAGGAGATAGTGGTTTGCCAACTCGGTCGCTGCACCAGTCGCTAGCAAGATCAGCGACGATGTGACCCCCTCGGCGTCAGTCCAGAGATAGCTGGTGCCGGCGAACGGCAGCCCCAACAACAATTCGACACCGGGTCGCAATACGTCGATCGCATCCAGCGACGCGAGACCGCGAGCATGTGCGACACGCATTGCGAGGACCTCGGCGTCGGTCATGACACCCGAGTGCAAGGGAAGACTTTCGGTGAGTGTGCGCGCAATCCACTCCTCACCGTCGGCCGGCGCCGCAGCACGCGCGAGAGCGCGGCGGGCATCGCTGACCACGTTGGCGAACGTGGCGTCGCGCACATCGAGGTCCCACAAGGCCGTACGGGCAGCCGAGCGGGTTGGTCGCTCGCGATGTTGGCTCAGCCACACAATCAGCTCGGTCGCCTTGGATCGCTCGCAGTCAGCCGGCACACCTGCCGCTGAAACGACGCGCACCGGGCCGAGCACGCTCACCATCAGTGCCCACTGCGGCTCCACGAATGGCGCGGCGCAAGGGGCAACAACATCAGCCGCATCAACGTGAAGTGGCACGTCATCAAGTGGCACGACGTCAAGTGGCACGACGTCAAACGGGACGTCATCAAACGGGACGTCATCAAGCGGGACGTCATCAAGTGGCACGGTTTCGCTTGACTCGAGCAGCGAAGGGATCAGCTCGTGGTTGAGCGTCGGCACCGCTACGTCGAGAACAGCACGAAGTGCGGCCACCTCATCAGCACTGACGCCGACAGGCTGCACCCTGAGACCGAGCGGTTCGAGAGTGTGCTGGCCGTCGAGACAGCGCAGCACCCACGACGCCCCGATCGAGTCCGTGGCGTCGGACCCGTCAACCAGCAGATCCGAAGAGCCGATCACCACCGCCAGCCCTCGGCCACCTGCGGAGGCGGCGCGGAGGTCGCCGTCCAGAGCGACACCGTCGTCATCCACGAGCGCGACCACCACTGACGGTTCCCAGGCCTCTCCGCCGGCTCCCGAGACTCGGAGGGCGAACGTGCTTGCGCCACGCGCAAGGCGGCCGGTACTCCCCAACGAGATGGCGGCTGCATCGAGCGCCGCTTCCAACGAGTCGACTGACTCGCTGTTCGGCGAACCGAGCGCCACCTCACCGAGGCCAACAGTGAAAACCCGCGCCGCCTCGACGAAGGGCGACACCGCCAACGACGCCGCAATGCTCCGCAGAATCGCGGCGGAGTGCGGAGAGTGCACTGCGAAGACACCGACGGCCTCGAGGTCGACGAAGAGCTCGCCGCCTTCGGGAACGCCGCCGATGTGCACCATGACCGGGCACGGCTGGGCGCACTGTCGAGCATGTTCGGCAAGATCCATCAACGAGACGGCGCCGGATAGACGCCACGTGTTGGCATGCAGATCAACTTTCCACTCCGCCAGTGCGGGCGTCGCCGAGCCGCGCAGGAAGAGACAGACATCGCCCGCGTCATACATCACGGCCGCCTGCACGAAGGCCGCCTGCGCAGCAAGAGAGGGTGCAGCCGAGCGCAACGCCAGATCCAATCGTGCGAGACGCTCCTGCGCGCTCAGTGAGCGCAGCAGCACCTCAGTACGCACTTGCAACGTCGATGGCATCACTAGCCGAGTACCGATGGTCGCGGACCGAAGGAGTCGCCGGCGGCGAGACTCGAGCAATCCGACGGCACCGGCCGACATCATCAACGCCGCACCGAGGCCAGCCGTGAACGGCAGCGCGCCACCCGACGTACCGGCAGGAGCGGTGATCGATGGCGACCGCTGACCGGAAGGCGGCTCGAAGATTGGCTCCACGACAGGCGAGAGAACAACGGGAGGTGTCACCGGTACATACGCCACGACATCTGGCACCGCCACCTCCGGCACGACAACATCCGGCACGACAACATCCGACACGACAGCGATTGGCGGGTCGGCCACCGCGACATCGTTGAGGACCTCGGTGGTTGGCGCTGAAGTGACGGCCGTGAACACGACCAACTCACCAGGAAGGATCAGCGCAGGGTCACGGTGGTCGAGCAGCTGATGGTTCAGCGCCATCAGCGACTCCGTGTACTCCAGCACCTCGTGATCCGTCGCCTCTCGATCCAGCTCGACAGCAAGGTGGGCATCGGCGATGTCCCAATACGAGTCGCCCTTGACGACCTCGTGCGCGGAACCCATCGGCGCGCGGACCACCTGCTCCTCGGGAAGCGAAACCTCCATTCCAGCGGGGAACACGCCGCCTTGCCACACCCTCCCGTCGGGGCCGACTCGGCCCTGGTTCAGCTCGATGATCGTCTCGCGCAGTTCGGCACGGCCCAACATCGCCGCAAGCGAGAACGGGGTCTCGCGGCCGACCGCAAGATGTGTCGGGGCTGTCATCGTGAGCGTGCCGGTGACCGTCGAGATGGACGCGTGGGCCGACACTGCGGTGGGTCGGCCCACAGGCGCCGCGACCGAAGTCCGAGCCAATGGCACAACGCTGCCCAACGTCGCTGTCGCGGTCACCGACGACACCAGGATGAATCGGACGAGAGCGCGCACCACTCCGCCCGGGCCGGGGGGCAGCGGCGACAGTCGTGCGCCATGCGGTGTGCAGCGCCACGCGATCACGTGCCACAACTCGGCGACCGCGGTCGAGGCGAACCAGAGCCAGAGCACGGCGAAGACTGCGGCGCCGATTCGCACTACGAAGTCGCTATCGATCTGGTGGCGTTGCCATGCGCCGCGAAGTTCGTGAGCGCCGGGAGCCGGGGCCCCGACAAGCCGAAACAGCACCATCGGTACGCCGACGAGCAACACCGCCAGCATGATGAATGCGAGTACCCGAAGTACTGCCCGCGGAACCTGGGTCACGACTCACCTCTCATGTTGTTCACTCCGTGTACGCCACTCGGGCGGTGCCAGTGGCTTGGACCGTCATGGTCTCTTCGCCACCAAGAATCAGGAACACGGTGTCTCGGCGTTCGACGATGGTGACCGTCACGAAGTCGTCTCCAACTTCGACTCGAACGTTCGCAGCCGGGACGCCGGCGCGTGCCGCGTAGCTCAGAGCAGCTGCACGAGCTGCGTCGTGATCGAAGCCGTTAACCGGCGTCACAGTGGAGACCGCGGCACGGGCAGCTGCCTCCGCCGTATTGGACGCATGACGACGGGCGACAAGTGCGCCACCGCTGTCGACAACCAGCCCCGCACCGCCAAAAACCATCGCCACCAGAATGACCATCACCACTGAGATGGCACCCTTGTCAGGTTCGTTCGCGATCATCGGTGGTACCGATCAATCGGCTGTGTGTCATCCACCGTGACCGTGCGTGAACCAGGAGCCCACACACCGACCAGTGATTCATTCTCCACCGTGCACGACACTCGAACCGTCACCGCGCCGCCCTGCCATGCGCCCGATGACGACGGAGCCCAGGAGAGCTCGATGCGCGCACCGCCCACGCATCGCTGACCAAGAGTCGAGGCTCCGACTACCCCCTCTGCCGACCGCAGCGCGACCGCTGAACTGGGTGCCTGCGACGCAGCACGGGCCGCCGCCTGAGCCGTGTTCGTGACCTCGACTCCCGCTGCCTGCAATCGCCCGAGGAATCCGATGAACAGGACCGCAACGAGACAGAAAACCAGCAGGTACATCATCTCGACGGGAGTGGCAACGCCATCTTCGCCATCCAGCGTCACGCGCACGTCACCCCTCCTTCGGGGCGGTCTCGGTGGCCTGCGCACGAAAGCCCACGCCACTTCCCAGGACACCGGGAGTGCGGCCGAGAACCGTGACCGTGACGTCCGCGCCGTCAATGCACTCGATGTCGACACCGTTGGCCCAGTTCCCTACCGTTCGCAGCAGCACGGCGTTCGCGGCGGCAACTCCGGCGGCGCATGAGCCGTCGAACGCAGCCGCCACGCGAGCGCCTTCTGCTGCGGCTTCGTCGAACACGTTTCGTGAGTGCCAGTACGTGACTGCCTCGAACACCAGCAACATCACGAACACCATGAGCATCAGACCGAACAACATCTGAATGGAGACGTCGACCGCGCCGCGATCGCGGGACCGCTGGTCGCGGCCTTGTTCCTCGGCTGCACGGTGACGCTGCACACTCACGGCTACGGCACGACCGGATCGGGGACGTTGTCCTTCGCCTGGTTGAACTTGGCCATGAAGAACGTCGTCGCTGCGATGGCGACCACGATTCCGACAGCGAGCCAGATCATCTTCGTGACGGCCTCGTCGACGCCGTCGTCCTCGTGGCGAGTCGTCCACGCCTGCGATGCCCGCAGCCGTACCTCGCCGTAGGCCACCTGAGCCCAGACTGCCAATGGAAGCAGTTGTTCGTTCACCTTCGAATCCCTTCACCTTGTGGTTGTTGCGGTTGATTGCTGGTGTGCACCACTGCGGGGGTGCCCCGCCGTGACTAGCCACCGAACGCGCCGCTGATGCGTTGCGCGAGTGGGTACGCCAAGAACACGATCGTGGTGACCACGAAGCCGATCGTCGGGCCTGACAGGTTCGCGTTGGCCTTGTCGGCTTCGCGCTCCAACTGGTCGAGCGCCTTCGAGCGCATCGAGGTCGCGAGCGACGCGACCGTGTCGCTGATCGACACTCCTTGGCGGCCTTGACGCTCGATCGATGCGGCGAACTCACTGAGCTCGCGGACACCAAACCTGCGACCGAACTCATCGAGGGCTTCCCACACCGGCACGCCGCGCTGCGGGGCGGTGTTCAGCTCGTCGCGCAGCGCGTCGAACGCATCGCTGGATCCGACTGCAAGAGCAAAGCGAATTGCCTCCTCGACACTCTGATCTGTCGTGAGACCAACCGCGACGAGCTGCACGAAGTCGTTGGCGGCCTGGCGTAGTTCGCGGTTTCGCCGGTCGATCTTGCCGGCGATAGCGCTGATGGCCATCCAACCGGCAAGCACCGAGAGCGCCATCGCGAGCAGAGGCCAGATTGGTGACAACGCCAGCACACCCAGGGCTGTCAGCCCCGAGATCGCACTGAGAGCAGCGAACAGCACGATGCCGACCGAGGTCAGGACCCTGGTCACCACGTCCGCTGGAGTCAGCCCAAGAACTCCCAGACCGATACCGAAGTGTTGCAGCACCCACCGACCCGGGGCACCGGCCGACAGCGAATCCGCCCAGCGCGCACGGTGCTGACCACTGAGCTGCACGGTGATCGCGGGGCCGTACATGCGATGTCGCGCAGCGGCGAGCGAACGTGGCGCACGCTGCAGCGAGCGAACCACACACCACAGGCCGCCGGCAACCAGCAAGCCCACCAAAGCTCCAACCTGCAGATGGTTCATCGGAGCACCCCGGCCGAACCGACAATGCGGTAGCGACGTGGCAACTCGTAGCGACAAAGCGACCGGAGCCACACCACGCAGCCGACCCACATTCCGAGCGGCACCAGCAGTACGACCTGCCCGATCGCAGCGTCGTACGGGGTCAACAGATCGCCTCCGACGAACCGGAGATACGCAACGAGCAAGCCACCGACCATGACCAGCCGCTTCATGCTGGATTGATACACAGCTCGAGCCCTGTCGATGCGCTCGCGCGCCGTCACTTCATCGCGCGCGGCCTCAGCCAACGCGCTCACGGTGCCGTAGAGACGGCCCGCACTCGTGGAGCCGCCGATGACGAGACGCATCGCAGCGATCGCCGCGTCGGCGGTCGGGTGCGCCAACTCCTCGGCAAGGTCGGCCAACGCGTCCTCGGTTCGGAAACCCTGGCGGCGGCGATGCGCAAAGGTACGGAGCGGATCAGCGATCACATCCGGTGGGCGAACCGCAACTTGTTCCAAAGCCTCCTCCGCCCCGATCGCCGAACCACGCAAGGTGTCGCGAAGGTCCTCCAACCACTTGGCAATGCCCTCGATGCGGCGGCGCTCGTCCTCAGCCCGCGTGTCGTGCAGTAGCCGATTCCACACGACCACCAGCAGCCCGGCCAGCAACGCGAACACCGGCCAGCGAGTGGCGAGCAGGACGAGGAATCCGGCTGCCAGACCCACAGCGATCCGATTGCCTGAGATGCCCGCCAACATCGACGGTGTCGATGCAGACGCAGTGCGTTCGCGCTGTGGCGCAACTGAGTGGATCACGGCGAACAACGCGACAACCAACAGCGCACAGACACCACATACAACGGCGCCTGGCGGAAGTACGGCCAGCATCGCTAGACCGCCTGCCGAGAAGGTGAACATGCAACATTCGAGCCAAGACCGGCACGCAATGGTGCGTGCGTGTCGCCGGCCCCCTGCCACCACTCGGTGGAGAACTCTGGAGTGGCCGCACGCAGTCGCTCGAGCATCGGGCGTTGCGGTTCGCCGGTCGGCCGCGCCCGACGGTCAGGGGCATCGGGTCGCGCGCTGAACAACCGGTGCATGATGAAGCGAGCCCCGTCCTCCTCCACCGATGGCGACACGATCTCCGTGACGTACCTGCCACCCTGGTTGTCGCCCGTGACATGCACCACCAGATCGACACTTCGGTAGACCTGCCAGCGCGCCATCTTGAGGTCAATTTCGTTGTGATACGCGATCAGCTCCGCCAGCCGCTCGACGCCATCCTTGGCCGTACCACCGTGCACCGTGGCCATCGCGCCTTGCCCGATGGACATCGCCTGCACCAGCGCGCCGCCTTCACCACCGCGAACTTCGCCTACGACTATCCAGTCGGCGCGAGTTCGCACCGCCGGGATCATCATGTCGTGGCACGAGATACCAACGCCATCACTGGTACTGGGCACACGCGACTGGTAGGCGTGTACGTAACGGTGGTGGCCCATCTTGGCAAGGTTCAGCTCGAAGTCGGTTTCTACGGTGACGATGACATCGTGCGCATCAACTTCGGCGATCAGTGCCCGCAAGATCGTCGTTTTTCCTGAGCCCATTCGGCCGCAAACCACGACGTTCATGTCGGCGGCGAGAGCCGCTCGCAGCAACGCAACCGCACCTTGATCGAGCATGCCGCGATCGGCAAGATCCGAGAGCGACATCCCGAAAAGTGCTGCACGTCGAATTGTCACCAGCGGCCGCTGCACCACGTCGAAGCCTTCACCGTGGAAGCGCACGCCTGGCTCCAACTCGAGGTCGACAAATGGGTTCTCGCGGTTGAACGGTCGGCGACGAGACGTCGCTGTGTCGTAGATGACTCGCTCGAGATCGCGGTCACGACGCACCAGTGGAGGCAGCAGTTGGCGAGTGCCATCTCTGCGCTCGACGCGGACGGGGTCGGCGCCGAACACCAGCACGTCGGTGACGTTCGGGTCACGCAGCACCGTCAACAGACGCGGAAGGCCGAAGATCTCCGAGATCACCAGATCGACCAACGCTGAGTGCTCGTCACCAGACAGTGGCGATTGACGCGCCACCACACGCTGATGCTCCAACTCCGGCAGTACCAGCCGCTCGAGAACATCTCGGGTCATCTCCTCACGAAGATCGCGCTCGCTTGCGGTTTCGTCGCGTCCGGGTACCGGCAGTCGGTCACCCCACTGCCGGCGAAGGTCGATCACCAGAAGATCCAATTCATCGTCGATCATTTCGACGCCACCGCCTGCGGCACTGTCAGTCGCGCGATCATCTGATTGACAGCACCCATCAGCGCGCTGCGACGCAATCGTCGATCACTCCCGTCGGCACCGCGGTGAACGAGGTCGACTGCCGCCGGTTCCCACGGCAGCCAGCCAGCGAGCCGGTCGGCCAGCTCGGTTTGCAACGTGGCCTTCGGGAACGCGATACCCGCCGGCGATTCGACAAAGGCGATGTACGTCGGCGTGTCCAACAGGCCAGGGTCGGCGGGCGAGATTCGGCCGACGACCTTGACCCACTCCACGGCAGCGACGGCAGCGCTGGCTTCCGGAGACGCGACCAGCAACACGGCATCCACCTGGGCCAACAAGGGCCAGATCGGGCTACCGGCGCGGACGGTTCCGATATCCACGACCACCGAACCGGGTAGATCGCGCAGTGCTGCCGCCCACGGCATTCGCGGCTGGTGACACGCGAACGCTCGAAACGGGTCGGCCGGCCCAAGGACGATGCGCCGACCACCCGTCACATGTGCTGCTGCCGTGAACGACTCGGCGACCGAGAGGCGTTCGGCGGGAAAGGCGACACGCTCGAGTCCTCCGACGCAATGCGAGGGCGTTGCAATGCGCCCCGCCAACACTCCACCCGCAGGGTCCGCTTCCACCAACCATGCGCCGTTCGCATCGATTGCGGCCATACACGTCGCCGCCAGCAGCGCGGTCGTAGTGGCACCGACACCACGCCAGCACCCAACTGCGATGATCATGGCGCTGCCGCCAAGATGTCAGGCGCTTGGTCAACGGCCAGCGCCTGACCGACGAGTAGTAGCTGGTCGGTTGCCGCCAGTCGAGCGACCGCTACCGATTGCGCCGCGGGAACGGCAAGGGTGATGGTGAGTTCGCCATCATCGCCTGCCTCGACGTCGAGCACCCTCACCGCAATCGGTGCCACCGTGACGTCGAGTGACGCCACCGGCGCGGCGCGCACGACATCGCCACGCGCAAGACCGACAGGGAAACGGCCAACACCAAGAAGCGCACCCACGCTCTCCTCTCCCACCGCAATGTGACTGGCGTCGCGCCACATACCCGTTTGCATCAGCACTCCGGTGTGGAGGTCGATTGCGGCGACGCGACCGACAAGCATGTCCAGCGAGGCGGCAGGCACCAGACCCTGCACTGCTCGGTCGTATGCCACGTCGGCGAACGTCAGGTCTGCAGCCTCGATCGGCTCACCGACCTGCACCGCTCGAGCAAGCTGGACCACCTGTGTGCGATCGGAAGCACTCGACAGCGCCCACGCGACCAGAACTCCGGCCAACACCACCAATGCCGCGCCCAGCGCCAACCACTGGGTTCGAACTCGAGGACGCGCTCTGCCGGGCGTGACAGTCATGACAACCAGCCAGCGGCGACCGCAGCCAACGAGATGGCCCAGCCCGCCCACAAGGCAGGGCCGAGCGGTAGCCGCTGGCGGTGCGTCAGCACGCCACAAACCACGGCAACGAGCGCAGCGATGGCGATGGCGAGCGGGGCCGCCACCACGGCCGTAGCTCCGGTGCTGGCACCGACCACAGCGGCCATTTTCACGTCGCCCATGCCGATGCCGCGGGTCAGACGCACCAACAGCATGAGGCCGCCGGCGAGCACCATGCCGGACACCGAGGAGATCAACAGGGCAGCGGTCGTCGTCGACAACACACCGACAAGCGCCACAACCATCGCGGTCCCCACCAGCCGATTCGGCAGCTTGTGCTCGTGCACGTCCACCAGAGCGGCAAGCGCCAGCACCGCGCCTACTACAGCCACGCTCCATCGCACGGCATCCGCCACGGGAAGGGCACTGCCCAATGCACCCGCCATCACGGTGGCCGCAATCACGCAGCGACGCACCACCTGGTGCGCCCCGACCCACGCCACCACCACTCGATCGGTCGTCAACGCGGGGCGCACCCACAACGTCTCAGTAATTGACGTCTCCGCAGTTGACGTCTCGATAGTTGTCATGGCCCGTCCCATCGTCTTCGTTACCTGAAGACGAGAGGCGGCAGTCAGGCGGAAATGACGCGGGCGGGGGAAGTTGTTCCACACACCAGTACTGGGCACGGTGAGTTCGACGAATCGGCAAACAAGTTTCACGAACGGGTGACCGTGCAGTTGGGGGTGCCGGCCGCCAGAATGGGGACGTGCGCACACTTGTCCGGGCGTTGGCAATCGTTGCCGTGATGATCGCTAGCCAAGACTTGGCCGCGCCTGGAGTTCGCGCTGACGTGCCGGAGATGGGCCATTGCTTGGCCGACGCCGAGCTGGTCGTTGGCAGCACCGGTGGCAGTGTCATCTGTGTGCAGTGGACGCTGCTGTGGATAGGGCAGTACAAGGGGTTGGTGTCGGGCACCTACGACCAGGCCACCTTCCAGGCTGTTGTCGCCTTCCAGCAGGCGCACCCGCCGCTCACCGTCAACGGCAACTCTGGCGTCCAGACGCTGACCGAGATGGGCATCTACTCAGGCGTCGACAAGGCCCCACCGCCGACGTGTCTGGCCGACGCACCGGTCAGCCCAGGCGACCGCAGCCCGTCTGCGGAATGCGTGCAGCGCGTGCTGCAATCGAAGTTCCTGTTCGGCGGCGCCATCGACGGCGCGTACGGCAAGGACACCGCCGCCGCGGTCAAGAACTACCAACTCAAGACGCCACCGCTGGTTGCCAACGGCATTGCCGACACGCAAACCCTGGCGGCGCTGGGCATCTGGAGCGGGTTCGTCACCGCCCAAGGCAGCGACACCTTCAACGGCGGCGCCTGGTGGCCGGCCGGCATTCAGGCCGAGCCCAACTTCCGTCTCGCCAACGGTATTCCTGTCTTCGGCAACCATCGGTTCTGCACACGCGAGAACGCCGACACCATCGCCCGCGAGTTCGCGAAGGACGGTGCCGACATTGCGACGCAACAGTTCTTTATCTACATCGCTTCACGCGAGGGCGGTTGCGATTTCACCGCGGTCAACCAGAACGCGGCGACTCGCGACGACAGCCACTGCTCGTTCCAGCTGAACGCGCTGTCCGGCATGTTCGAGCCCAACGGCCAACTGGGCCGACGCGGCTGGACCACCGACAACGTGAAGCAGAGCATGGCCAACTGCGCCGATGCCGCCAGCGACCTGTGGGTGTTCTGCGCCCGCGGGCCGTGGACGAAGCCGTACACATGCGCGCCACCGTGGGCAGGCGACCTTGGCCCCGAAGGCGACGTGTAGCAAACACGCAGATCGGCGGCAGCGAATCGCGGTGGGAGGGTGCGGGTCCGAGCGATAGTCTGTCGCACGGAGAGGTGCCCGAGTCCGGTCGAAGGGGCTTCACTGCTAATGAAGTGACCCCCTCAAAGGGGTCCGTGGGTTCAAATCCCACCCTCTCCGCCACAGGATGTCCACCGACATTCCGGCGCCAGCCCGAACCATCATGGTTCGGGCTGCTGTCGTTTTCCGGGTTGCTGTCGTTTTCAGGGCTGGATGTGGAGTGTGAGGCACCCACCGCGCTCCGTCACACAGCTGACACATTGTTGCGTTTTGGTTACGACGGGAGTAGACAGACTGTCATCTTGACGGCCGACCGGGCGTCGCCGGGTCCCTTCGAAGGGGTGACGAAGTGTTCGACGACGACAATGACCAATACGGATTTTGGAGCGACGAGCCAACACGGGCCCTGGACAGACTCGCTGCCCGTCGCAGACCGGCAGGCCCAGCGCCCATCGCACCCACTCGTCGCCAGCGGCCCATCGAACCCCAGGTCGGTCGCCGCCAGCACGGCGAGACGCAACAGATTCCAGTCGTCGCCGGCCGACGCCTGCGAAGCTCCCCATCAGCGCCCCGCTCCGAGGGCGGTGGGCGCGAATCGATCGGCCACATCGACCCGCTCCTGCGCCGCATGGGCGCGTTGGCGGTTGCGGTCGCTCTGTGCGTGCCACTCGCAATGACGCTGCGCGGTGGTGACGCGCGTAGTTCGTTGCAGCCTCAGACCAGCACGGTTGCTGTCGGCGGCGCTGCTGTCGCCACCAATGCGATCGCGCCAACCGAGCCGGCGACTGATCCGGCCATTGCCCCCGCAACCATCGATGGGGTCGCCGCGAGCCAGCAGGCGGTGGCCACCGAGGCCATCGCCGCCCAGACCGCAGCGCCGGCAACCGAGGCACCGGTCGTCGAAGCCGCCCCGGCAAATGTCGTCTCCGCCACACCCGTCGCAGCACCACCCGCTGCCGAGGCAATCGCCGCCACCCAACTGGTGTGCGCCAAGGAATACGAGGTGGTCGCGGGCGACTACTGGATCCTCATCGCGAAGAAGGTCAGCCTGTCGCTCGAGGAGGTGTTGGCCGCCAACAATGCCACCACCAAGACGGCAATCTACCCCGGCCGCTCGGTGTGCCTGCCCTCGAACGCATCCGCCCCTACTACCGCCGCTCCCGCAACCACCGAGCCGCCCGCCACCACCGTCAAGCCATCGACGACCGCACCTGCAACGACGGTGAAGGCGACGACCACCACGGTGAAAGCCGCGGTGAAGACCACGTCGACCAGTACTCCTGCCGCCGCTGCCCCCAAGAACAGCTACAGCAAGGCCGAGGCAGAGGCGATCATTCGCCAGGTGTGGCCGGACGATCTGGAGGACGAAGCTGTCCGCATTGCGACGCGGGAGAGCAACCTCAACCCGGCCGTGCGCAACTACTGCTGCTTCGGGCTCTTCCAGATCTACTACAACGTGCACAAGACGTGGCTGGGTCAGATGAGCGTCAAGTCCGCCGACCAACTGTACGACCCGATGACCAACGCCTACGTCGCCTACGCCATGTACCTGAAGGCGGGCGGCTGGGGCCCCTGGCGGTTGTAGCTCAGGTTCGCAAACCAGTAGCCGAAGCAACGGTCGCGCCCCTAGACTTGCGACCCGTGAGCGCTCGTAGCTCAATGGATAGAGCATCTGGCTACGGACCAGAAGGTTAGGGGTTCGAGTCCCTTCGAGCGCGCTAGGTGATGTCGACAAGACATCGGCGAGAAACCCGAACCCTCATTGGGTTCGGGTTTCTGGTTTTTGCGGGTTCGTCGGGTGCTTATGGGTTCGCAAGGTGATGGTCCCTTGCCCGAACAAATCGTGGACTTACCCGGCGCCTGCATTGAGATGATCCTGATGTGGCGACGGCGAGCGAGTTGGTGTCCAGAACCGAGGGCAACTTGACGCGACAGATCGTCGTGTCCGGTGGTTCCGGCTCTTGGTCCGGCGACGACGGGGCCGCACTCGATCGATATGTTCTCTGGCTGACTGGCAAACGGCGCCCAAGAGTGTGTGTCCTTGCCACTGCCAGCGGCGACTCGGCCGAGTTCATCGAAGGCTTCTACGACGTGCTCGGACCGTTGGCCGAGGTGACGCACCTGCCGCTCTTCTTGCCACCTTTTCGCGACCCGGCCGAGACGTTGTTGGGTCAGGACGTCATTTTCGTCAGCGGTGGCAGCACGTTCAACATGCTGGCCGTGTGGCGCCTGCACGGCATCGACCAACTGCTCCGGCAAGCACTCGATGGAGGAACGATCCTCTATGGAAGTAGCGCCGGCGGAATCTGCTGGTTCGAGGGAGGCATCACCGACTCGCTGACGTTCGACGGCGAGCTACGCCCCCTCAACAACGGGCTCGGCTTCCTGCCCGGGAGTCATAGTGCCCACTTCGACGACGAGCAACGCCGAGCTGACTACGAAGCGATGATCGCTGCTGGGCTACTGACCGACGGTTGCGGAATCGATGAGTGTGCGGCGGCGCATTACGTCGACGGCACATTGCACGAAGTGGTTTCGGCGCACGCGACGCACACTGCGCACAGGGTGCAACGGTGTCCTGACGGCACCACTGCCACTCGGCGCCTGCCATCACGCTCGCTGCCGTAGGCACAAGATTCCTGCCCGACGCTGGGCCCGAATGTTGCCCTGGCGTTGAGATTTTGGGACAGCGTGGGTGCTTGTGGTGCGCCCAACAATTTGCGTCGTGGCGTCACATCTTGCCCTCATCGGTCTCCATACGTCCATGAACAAAGTGAACCTCACCCAAGCTCTGGCCGGAGCGGCCGCACTGGCGGCGCTCGCCGTTGGTACCGGCATCATTCCGGCGGAAGCTGACTCGATCGTGAAGACCTCTCAGAATGGACATCTGAGCGACTGGATCGCTGGTTACAACGCCGCTGAATACGAAGTCGGCGGCGTCAACATCAACGGGTATCGCCTCGACGGCATCGGCGCTTTCGAAATGGTTCGCGACGACGGCTCGCGGCTTCATGTGTGGTGCGTGCAGGCAGATGTCGGGCACAGCACGACGGCGAACTACCAGCCAACGACGAGCAATCTCTTCAACAGCGCACAACTGGACTACCTGACGTTCATATACGCCAACACAACAGACGACGCCACAGCGACGGCCGTCCAGTCGGCGATCTGGTACTTCGTGAATGCCGTCCGATCAACGACACCGGTTCCGATCTGGGGCAACGGTGCTGCCGGGTTCGCAGCGATCACACCCGACTCGCCCGACTCCTGGATCGCACTGCCCACCTTCAACTACGCCACCTACCCAGTGGGGCTCGTACTGGATGGCTCGAGCGGCCGAACCGATCTGGACGGCACTGAAGCACTCGTCGCGCAGGTGGCCGCGGACGCCAACCTCTTACAAGGCCCCTGGGCACTCTCGGCACCGGCGGCGACCGGAACGCCAGGTGAGTTCCGCGCACAGATCACCTCGGCATGGAACGCACCGATACCCGGCCGCGCCATCACCTTCACGTTGCCGGACGGCAGCACCCAGACGGCGGACACCGACGCTTCCGGATACGCCACCATTTCGGGCGCAACGGGCTTCGGGGCGCTCAAGGTCGAAGCTCTCGCTCCGGGCACTCACACCGAGTTTGCGGCAGCCGGCGTGCAACGCGTCATGGGTGCTGGCACACCGACGACCATCCGTAACAGTGCGACGCTGATTCAGAACCCGCTGCTCTCCTCGACCGCTTCCGACGAAGCCGACGGTGACCAGTTGATCGTCGAAGGCGCGACCGCCGTTGACTCGGTGCCGATCACACAGCTGACCATCGGAAACTCGTACACGCTGCACGGCCAGCTCTTCGACACCACTACCGCTGCGTTCGTCGGTGCACCGGAGTCGACCACGTTCACGGCGTTATCGGCCGCTGAAACCCACACTCTCTCCACGACCGTGCCAACCGGGTCCGCTGGTCACCACGTGGTGTGGATCGTCTCACTGGACGACGACACGACCAGCCGGCCGGCTGTAGTAGCTCCGACGTCACCGGATGACCTGAACGAGACACTCTCGGTTGCACCCACCCTCGCGTTGACCACCGACGCGGGCCCGACGTTGACGGTTCCAAGAGGTCAGTCGGCGGACGTGACGGACCGCGTGACCCTCACCGGCCTGGCCTCGGCATTTCGGACGACAGCCGCCGAAGCCGCGATGGGCACCGCCTCCTTCTACGGCCCGTTTGCTTCGTTGGCCGACGCAGTGTGCGTCCCCGGCAAGGAGGTCGGCACCACGTCACTGGTATTCCAGGCGGACGGCACCGTTGAATCCGGCACAGTGACGGTGGCACCTGTGTCGTACGACGCGGTGTACACCTGGGTGGCAACGGTTGTGACCTCCCAGGGGCGCACCATCAGTCACGCATGTGGCCTGCCCAGCGAGTCACCACTGATCATCAGCGACGTGACGGCAGACGTGCACCTGCGCAAGACGATCTCCGGCGAGGGCACCACATGGCACAACGCGCAGAAGGGCGCCATGCCCGCGTACGACCCGACCCCGGCGCCCGGCGTGCCTGCGGCCGGCTCTCATGATGACCAGGTCGCGGACGTAGGGGATGGAGTACCGGTGTTTCCTGTCGGGGCCAAGGTCTCGTTTCGGTACGAGGTGTGGCTCGACCCCGCATCGACCGGCTGGGCGACATGGACGGACGGCGCGACCGGCGTGGTCACCGACGACAACGGCACCCCGGCAGACCCCACCGACGACTTCCAACCGGAGTACGTCTCTGGCGACGACGGCAACGGCCTCCTCGAGCTCGCCGAGGTCTGGCTCTACGCGGCGCCCAACAGGATCACGGCCAAGGCCGGCGACAGTTATCGGAACTACTCGGCAATTCCCGCCGGCAGAGTTGTCGACCCGAACGGACAGACACGCGAGACCGGGCAACAGACGACCCCGCGCGCCGACCCTGCCGGTTATGTCGTCCCCTCCTGTTCGACGATGGCAATCAACCCTGCCGATCAATCGCACGTCGTCGGAGTGGACGGCGGCACCGTGAACGACACGACGACCTGTACGAACCTCGTTCCGGGCGTCGCGGTGACAATCACTGGCGAACTGCAGAAACGTCAGCCCGACGGCAGCGTGAGTGCGACGGGAATCCAGGGGTCGTCGACATTCGCTCCAGCTGCCGCGACCGCCACAACGGTGGTCGTGTTCACCGTGCCGCCAACCGCAACACCGGGCACGTACGTGGTCTTCGAGACGTTGTCGATCTCCGCGACCGGCAAGGTGCTGGGTGGTCATCACGACCCCGGCGACGCCGATCAGACCATCGCCAAACGATCTCCGATCAGCAGTCTCCCAGTTCCCCCCGCGAGCATCACTCGATCGCAGGGCATCCCCTCCACCGGAACCGATGCGATGTCGGCGCTGACCCTGGGGTTCGTGCTGGCGGGTGCGGGCATGATCGCGCTGACGCTCTCGCGCCGCCGAGGTCGGCGCATCGCAGATTGACCAAGGCACTCAACCACGTCTATTGTCACGGTTCACTTGGTGACTTTCAATATCCGACCAATATGGTCGTTCATTGAGCAACCAGTCGACCACTCAGGAGCGCTCATGTCGAATTTCCTTCCGATCAGCCGTCGTACAGTGCTGCAGGGCGCAGGTGCCAGTGCGCTCCTGATGCTGCTGGCTGCCTGCGGTGAGGATGGTGGCGCCACCGTCACCACCACCGGCGGTACCGGCACCGGCAACACGACGGGTGGCAGCGATCCCACGTCGCAGGAGATCGACACGCTCACCATCGGGTTCCCGGCCTCGCTGTCGAACCTTTACCCGGGCAAGGAAGCCGGCATTCTCAATTACTACGTCGCGGCGCTGGTCGGTGAGGGATTGGTAGCCCCTGACAGCGTCGGTAAATTGGTGCCCGCGCTCGCCGAGAAGTGGAAGCAGACGTCGCCGACCACCTACGTGTACACGTTGCGCGCCAACGCCAAGTTCAGCGACGGCACAGCAGTCACCGCCGACGATGTCGTCTATTCCATCGGCCTGGCCAAGGACGAGAACGTGTCGCCCAACATTGCGTACTACTGGGCCAACATGGACACTGCGGAGAAGACCGCTGACAACGAAGTCACGATCACCTTGCTGTCACCCGATGTTGCATTCGAGTGGGGCCCCTGCGCCGCCAACGCACTGTGGGTCACCACGCAGAAGTTCGTGGAAGCGAACAACGGCGACCTCGGTACAACCACGTCGCTGCTGTTCGGCACTGGCCCATACAAGGTCACCAAGTTCGTGCCCGACAGCTCGGTGGAACTCGAGCGCGTCGACAGCTGGTGGGGTGGTCCCGTTCCCGTGAAGACCGTGCGCATCGACTTCATCCCTCAGGAGAACACCAGAGTGCTCGCTCGTGAGTCCGGCGACATCGACATCGCCATCAACATCTCGCTCGACCAGGCGCAGCAGTGGGCGAGCACCAAGAACACCTCTGTGATCTTTGCGCCTGACCGCAGCTACGTCGGCATCGACTTCAACACCGCCGTCGAGCCCTTCGACGACATCCACGTGCGCAGGGCCATCGCTCTCGCCTGCGACCGCGCCGCATACGTGAAGTCGTTGTTGAACGGTCATGGCGAGGTCGCCACCGCCCTCACTACGCCCCAGCAGATCGAAGGCGTGCTCGGCGCGGACGGTGCTCGCGCCGCACTGAGCCCCGCTTTCGAACTCACCTACGACATGGACGCCGCGAAAGCCGAGCTGGCACTATCGAAGGTACCCGAAGGCTTCACGACGAAGGTCGGCATCTCCTCCAGCGCACCGCAGGTGAGTGCCGCATTTCAGGCACTGAAGGCTGCGGTCGAGCCCCTGGGCATCACCATCGAAATCGAGGAGATGCCGGTGGAGCAATGGTTCGATACCATCGGCTCGCCTGATTGGGGCCTCGCCTACATGTCGTACAACAGCACCACCGGCGACCCGGGCGAACTGGCCACGTGGTTCCTCGGCGAAGGCAACCCGGCCTCGTTCACCAATGCCGATGTCACCGACCTGATGGCCCAGTCTCGGGAAGAGACCGACCCAGCGCAGCGGATCGAGCTCCTCATTGCAGCGCAGAAGGCCGCTCTCGCCGAGGTTCCGTACATCCCGCTGTGGTGGGGCGAAGGAGCCACCGCCCTGTCCAACAAGTACACGATCAAGGACTACAGCTCCTACACCTTGCTGACTCCCTGGACCCCAAGCATCCTCACCAACGGATGAATCGGAACTTCGAGCGCGGCACCGTTCTACGGTTTACGCTGGTTCGACTCGCGGCCACGGCACTGCTGCTCGTGGCCGTGTCGTTCGTGGTGTTCGCGCTGCTGCACCTGACCCCAGGTGACCCCGCACGAAACCTGCTTGGGCCGCGCGTTTCGAGCCCTGAGATACTCGCCTCCATCCGCACACAGTATCGCTTGGACGACCCGTTCCTCAGCCAATACTTCCACTGGCTCGGGGGCGTGCTCCACGGTGACTTCGGCACTTCGATTCGAAGCGACACGCCAGTCACCACGCTGCTGGCCGACCGGGTCGTCCTCACCGCACAACTGGCTGCCTACGCATTCCTTCTCACCGTCGTGGTGGCCATTCCGGTGGGAATCTTCGCTGCATCACGCGCCGGTTCGGCAGTTGACCGCACCATCAACGTTGGGGCCATCATCGGTGTCGGTGCCCCGTCGTACGCAGTTGGACTGCTGCTGCTGTACGTCTTTGGCGTCAACCTCGACATCTTCCCCGTGTACGGGAGCGGTGACGGATTCCTCGATCGCATGTGGCACCTCTCGCTGCCCGCGATCACGCTCGCGTTGGGCATCGGAGCACTCGTCTTCAAGCTCACCCGCACAGCGGTGCTGGGCGAGCTGGAACAGGACTACGTGTCGTTCGCAGTCAGCCGCGGCCTGTCCCCTCGGCAGGTGCGCTCGATGGTGTTACGCAACGCCATGATCCCCGTGGTCACCAGCCTTGGGCTGGTGTTCGCATTCCTCTTCGGCGGCACCATCCTGGTCGAGATCACGTTCGCCCTGCAGGGCATCGGCGCGCTGTTGGCCAGCGCGGTTACATTCAAGGACATACCTGTGGTTCAGGCCATCACACTTCTCACGGCGGCGGTCATCGCGCTGACGGCACTCGCTGTCGACCTCTTCTACTTCGCCGCCGACCCGCGAGTGCGCAAGCGAGCGGCGAAATGAAGCGCCCTCAGCTGACGCCCGTGCTCTGTGCGATCCCGCTTGCTGCAGTCGCGATATGCGTGGTCGGCGCCCAATGGATCGTTCCTGACGCGACGAAGCAAGACATCCTGTTGGGTGTCACGCCCGCCGGCTCGCCCGGCCACCGGTTCGGCACAGATCAGCTCGGACGCGACGTGCTGCAGCTGGGAATCGCCGGAGCGCGATCGGCAGTTGTCGGACCCATCTTCATCGCGCTGGGCTCGATGCTGCTCGGGGTGCTGCTGGGCTCGCTTGCCGGCTACCTCGGTGGCTGGGTGGACCTGCTGCTGACCAAGTACGCCGACCTACTGCTGGCGCTGCCCACCACATTGATTGCGCTGGTCGTGGCGGGCCTGATCGATGGCGGCTACTGGGTCACCGTGCTCGTGTTGGTGGTGTTGTTCTCACCCACCGACATTCGGCTGATACGTGGCTCTGTGCTCGCCCAATCGAGCCGACCGTACATCGAATCGGCGAAGGTCTTGGGTCTCGGCAAAGGCCGAATCATGTTCCGCCACATCCTGCCCAACGTGATGCCGGTCGCGTTGGCGACCATGCTGCTCAACGTCGCGTTTGCCCTCGTCGCCATGTCGTCGCTGTCCTTCCTCGGGCTCGGCGTAGGGCCCGGCGTACCGGACTGGGGCCGCCAACTCAGCGACGGGCGAGACCTCCTGGGCCGCAACTCTGCCGCAGTGATCGTGCCGGGCGTCCTGATCATCGTCATCGCCGCCGCGATCAACCTGCTCGGCGACTGGATGCAGGAACGCTTCGAGCAGCGGGCGCGTCAGCGATGAGCGCAATCCATGACACGGACCGCTACCGTCACGGCAACGGACCGTCGCAGCACGGATTGTCGGTGCGCGACCTGACCGTGACAGGGCCGGCCGGCCCAATAGTGACGCACATGGACCTCACCGTGTGGCCTGGCCAGACCGTCGCGCTGGTAGGTGAAAGCGGCTCGGGAAAGTCGATGACGGCGAAGGCGATGACCGGGCTATTGCCACGTGGCGTCACCGCCACTGGCATCGTTCGGCTGGACGACACCGAGGTCAACCTGGCACACGGCCCCGACGCACTCGCAGGCCTGCGGGGCAAGCACATCAGCCTGCTGCTGCAGAACCCGTTCACCAGCCTCAGCCCGGTGCATCGCTGCGGCGACCAGATTGGCGCCGCGTTGCGGCCGTCGCTGCGTCGCTCGAGTGACGAGATTCAGCGTCGTCTACAAGAGGTCGATCTGCCGGCACGCGTAGCGCGGCAGTACCCGTTCGAACTTTCCGGCGGCATGCGCCAAAGAGTCGCACTGGCAGCCAGCCTGGCCAGCGACCCGGAGGTCTTGATCGGTGACGAGCCAACAACCGCACTCGACGTCACCACCCAGCGCGAGGTGCTCGATCTGCTCGCACGCATTCAGCGCGAGCGTTCGATGGCACTCTTATTGATCACGCACGACCTTGGTGTTGCGCGCGAACGCGCCGACCGCATTCTGGTGATGTACGCCGGTCGACTGATGGAGACCGGTACCGGGGTTGACGTCTTCGTCTCGCCGCGACACCCCTACACCGCCGGGCTGCGCAACAGTGACCCGCCCCTCGACCGTCGCGTTGCGCGTCTACCGGCGGTGCCGGGCTCCGTGCCGCGACCGTGGGACATCAAGGCCGGCTGTGCGTTCGCTCCGCGTTGCGACCGCGCTGACGATCGGTGCTTCGCTGTTGAGCCCGAGCTGAGCGGCGTCGGTTTCGAACCGATCAACCAGGTCGCCTGCTGGAAGCCACTCGCCACGAATGAGGCCCGCATTGCCGAGCCGGCCGCACCGGTCACCGACGTCATCAACGTCGCACCCCTCGTCAGCATCACCCAACTCGTGAAGCGATTCAACCACGACTCACCGCCCGCGCTGGCCTCGGTCTCGATGGTCATCGGTGCCGGCGAAGCAGTCGGTGTCGTCGGCGAGTCCGGCTCCGGCAAGACCACCCTCGCCCGCATTCTCATCGGCCTCGAGCATGCCAACAGCGGCACGGTCGACTGGTCGATCACCGGCCCACCGGCCACGAGGGCACAGATCGTCTTTCAAGACCCAACCTCGGCGCTCAACCCCGCGATGACCATCGGCGCCGCGCTGACTGAGGCGCTCCGCGCTGGTGGTCGCGACAATAGCGAAATGCCAGAGCTGCTGGATCTGGTCGGCCTGCCCGCCGAGTACGCTCGTCGCCGCCCCAGTTCGCTGTCAGGGGGCGAACAGCAGCGCGTCGCTATCGCCCGGGCGTTGGCTCCGAACCCGAAGCTGCTCATCTGCGATGAACCCGTCTCGTCGCTGGACGTGTCGGTACAGGCGCAGATACTGAACCTGCTCAACGAACTGGTCGAACGCCTTGGTCTTGCGCTGCTGTTCATCACCCACGACCTCGCAGTGGTGCGACAAATGGCCCGGCGCATCTATGTGATGAGCAATGGTGCGGTCGTCGAGAGCGGCGACACAGAAGCCATCCTCACGTCACCACAGCACGCGTACACTCGCACGTTGTTCGCATCCGTTCCCGGGCGACGTGCGGGAAGCGCCGGAAGACCAGGAGAGCTCGATGAGTGAGTCGACACCACACCTCATGCGGGCAACCCAAGAGGAGACAATCCCGCACGATGACCATTCCGACGAGAGTTCGCTCGTACGCAAGGCGGTTGCGGCCAACATGCGTCGCGCCAGGATGGCACGCGGTCTGAGCCTGCGCGAGATGGCAACGCAGACCGGTCTCAGCAAGGCGCTCCTCTCGCAGATCGAACGGGAGGTCGCCAACCCGACGGTGGCCGTGCTCACCCGCATTGCCCAGTCGTTCGACCTCACGTTCTCCGAACTCACCCGGCCCACCGCCGGCGCGCCAGAGATCATTCGCTCCACGGGAGCGCCCAGCTCATCGGGCGCACGCATGCTGTTCTCGATGATGGAGCGGCGCCGTTTCGACCTGTCCGAGGGTGTGCTGCACCCTGGCCACCCCAGCGTCTCGTGCGACCACGGTCGCGGCTCGGTGGAGTACGGCTACGTGGTGTCCGGTTCGGTCACGCTGCAGATCGGCGATGTCGAGTTCGTGCTCGACGCGGGAGACACCATTCGGTTCAGCTCCGCCGACGCGCACTGCTACCGAGCCAACGTCATGGCCGCAACCCTCTTCACCGTGGTGACGTACTCCGATGACTGATTCACCGCCGAACACAGAATTGTCGAACACGGCGTGCCTACTCGCCGTCCGCGCGCCGATACACGCCTGCCTCAAACCCGATGGTACCCAACTGCTGACGACCACCACACACGTTCCATCGGGTACCGAGGAGACCGTCGAGCAGCTGACCGTCATCGATGTCGCCACCGGTGGCGAGACCCCGGTGACCGTTGCCGTGGACGGTGACCATTCTGCCGTCTGGTCGCCGGACGGTTCGCGGTTCGCTTTCATCACCAGCCGCCACGGGGCCGCACAGGTCGCCGTCGCCGCCGACGGCGTGTCCGCGACATTCTTCGATGTGCCCGGTCGACTCGTTGGGCCTCCGGAATGGTCGCCGGATGGCACGCTGCTGGCACTGATCAGCTGTCGCGGCAACGTGATCGACCGTACGCGCCCTTTCCGCTGGACTCGCCCAATCGCCGCCTTCGATGCCACAGGCGACCTGGAGGACCCGCCACAGTTGCAGCTCCTCGACCTGGCTGCGGGCAGCACTCGCTGGCTGACCAACGACGAGTGGCGCTGGGGCACACCGCGCTGGTCGCCCTCAGGCAACCGAATCGTGGCGATCGCCTCACAAGATCCGGTCGGCGGGCGCAGTGGTCAGCACCTCCGCGTGGTGACCCTGGACGGTGACGTGAAGGAAGCACCCGTAACCGGCGGTCGCACAGTGCTGGGCGAATGGCTGTCGGACGGACGATTGGTAGCGCTCATCGGTGGGCCCGAACTCGAGCCCGTGGGCAGCCACGCTCGGCTGTTCACCATCGACGCCGACGACGTCCAGGAGTATGACGTGCCTGATCTGTTGGGCGACGTGTACGGCGACTCACCGGCCGAGTTGGCCGATAGCTACGCCCATCTCGTCATTCCCACTGATGATTCGTTGATCGTTCGAGTGGGCGCTCGCGGTCGAATGGGCATCGCTCGCATCGACCTGGCGACCGGTGAAGTAGAGACACTCATCGACGGGCCGCGATGCGCATCGCCTGTCGGGTGGGCGAAGGGTCGGCTGGTATTCACCACGCAGTCCGCTGAAGCACCAGTCGAACTCGCGGTGAAGGAGTCGGGTGCAGAACGACGGCTGACGAGCTTCGCCCCCACCCAGCCGGTGACCGTCACGCGCACGGTCGTTCTCTCAGAACTGGGACCACTCGATGGATGGTTCGTCGCTCCGGCCGGCAGTGCCACCCCGCTACCCACCGTGCTGCTGATCCACGGCGGCCCAAATTTCACATACGGCGAAGCGTTCAACATCGACGCGCATGCACTCTGCGCCGCCGGCTTCGGCGTGCTGTTCACCAACCCGCGTGGCAGCACCGGCTACGGTGACGCCTTCACCCACGCAGGTGTTTCTGACTGGGCCGACGGCCCAGCCGGCGATCTGATGATGGTGCTCGATGCGGCCATCAACGCCGGCTTGGTCGACCGAACTCGGCTGGGCGTCACCGGCAACTCGTATGGCGGCTACATGGCGTCGTGGCTCGCTGCAACCACCACCCGCTTCAAGGCCGCCGTCATCGAGAACCCGGTGACCGACCTGTCGGCGATGTACGGCGCGAGCGACATCGGCTACCGCTTCATGCCCGCCAATTTCGGCGGCACGCCCTACGAACAACTCGAGCGCTACGCCATGCAGTCGCCGCTGTGGCAGGCGCACCGCTGCACCACACCATGCCTGTTCGTGGTGGGTACCGACGACAAGCGCTGTCCATCGGCGCAGGCATGGTCGATGCACCGAGTTCTGTGTGGTGTGGGTACGCCCAGCGAAGTGCTCACGCTTCCCGGCTCACCGCACGAGGGCAGCACCTACGGCCCGCCGATGGGCCGCCTGGCCCATGACGAGGCACTTGTCGAGTGGATGACCCGCTGGGTCCTGTGACCGAGCCGCACGACTCGGGGCACCGTCAGATGGTGTCGCACATCTCGCGACCGCCATGGCTGGCTCCGCAGGTTTGCGGCGGGTTCCCTTCACGCTGTTGTTGCTGTTCTTCATGTCATCGCTCCTTGGTGCTGCGGCCGCCCCGAACGAGCGGCACACCGGTGAGAGCACCCAGCAGTGAGACCGACAACACAAACGACAACGAAACCTCCCAGATACCCTGCCCCTATGGGACCGGGCCGCAGCACACCCGAGTGGCTTGGCCGCACCCGGGTATTGATGGTGGTCGGCAAGGGTGGCGTCGGCACCAGCACGGTGGCCGCATCCCTGGCGGTGCTGGCTGCAGATGGCGGCGCCGACGTGCTGTTGGTCAGCGTTGATGGCAAGTCTGGGCTGGGCCCGCTCTTGGGTGGCACACCGCTGGGCCCGGATGAACAGGTCCTGCGTACGAAGGCCCATCGTTCGGGCGCTGGTCGCATTCGCGGGCGCACCATCACCCCCAAGCAGGCGTTCGGCGACTACCTGGAACTGAAGGGCTTCGGCGGGATCCTGCGCCGCGCCGCGTCGGCCGCCTCGCTGGACCTGATTGCTGGCGCCACACCGGGGATGGAACACCTGCTGGTACTCGGCAAGATCAAGGAACTCGACCGTCTGCAGTCGGCCGATCTGATCATCGTCGATGCCCCGCCGGCCGGCCACGCAACGCCGTTCCTCCGCTCAGCCTCGGCATTGCAAACTGCGGTCGCCAGTGGGCCTGTCCGCGACCAGGCTGACGAAGTCGCCGCACTCCTGGCCGATCACCACCGCAGCCAATGTGTGATGGTCACGCTGCCAGAAGAGACGCCGGTCAACGAAGTCATCGAGTTGGCCTACGACCTGGAGGACGAGCTGAGCTTGGCACTGGCGCCACTTGTCGTGAACGGCTGCTGGCCCGACCGCCCTGGGTTGTCGATGACGGCCGCCGCAGCAGCGCGCAAGCAGAAGATCACACTGTCGGTTGCCACGCGGCGCGCGCTCGACGACGTTGCCCGCTTCGGCCGCGCTCGCCTCGACATGCAGCTCGAGCAGTTCGCACGACTGGATGACCGGTTGCCGCTGCCTCGTATTCAGCTTCCGCGGTTGCCGGTTGCCCGCCTGCGGCCGGAGCATCTCGACGTGTTGGCCGAGGCACTTGCAGCTGAGCCGACCGTCCCCGCAGGAGTGACGAAGTGACCACCGTCGACATCGCGACCGTGCTGCAGGAGGCCGGCCTGGTCGTCACGTGTGGCCCGGGCGGCGTCGGCAAGACCAGCACCGCAGCCGCGCTCGCATTGGCTGCGGCCAACAGCGGTCGCCGAGTCATCGTGGTCACCGTCGACCCTGCTCGACGGTTGGCCGATGCGTTGGGTATCGACGGGTCTGCGAAGTCACACGACCCCAGCGAAGTGATCGGAGCGACGAGCCACCCGACGGGCTCCCTGTGGGCTCTGATGCTGGATGCCGAGTCCACCTTCGACCGCTTGATCACAGATCGCGCCGGCGACGCCAAACGCGCCCAGACCATTCTTGCGAACCCGATCTACCGCAGCATCGCCGGCTCCCTTGGCGGCGCTCAGGAGTACATGGCCATCGAGCGCCTCCATCAGCTGTGGAGCAGCAACGAGTTCGACCTGATCGTGATCGACACGCCGCCGTCTCGCCATGCCATCGATCTTCTGGGCGCCCCCGATCGGCTGGTCACGTTCTTCAGCCACCCGATCTATCGCATCATCGCCGCCCCTGGCCGCTCCTTCGCCCGCGTGACGAACGCCGGGTCGGCGACATTCCTGTGGGTGGTCCGCAAGCTGGCTGGGCCGAAGGTGGTCGAGGACATCATCGAGTTCTTCCGTTCACTCTCCGGAATGGAGGCCGGTCTGCGCCAACGCGCAGCCGAAGCGTCCACCCTGCTGCGGGCGAAGACGACGGCGTTCGTACTGGTGTCCAGCCCCCGCGCCGAAGCAATCGACGAAGCCGCGCACCTCGCCGATGCACTCCGTGACGGTGGCTTTCCACTGCGGGCGATGGTCATCAACCTCGTCCATCCGACCCCCGCCTCCATCGACGCCGACGACATACCCACCGAGCTGCCACCTGGGCCGCTCGCCGATCAGTTCGCGCTGTACGAGGAACTGACCGCCCTCGCACACGACGAGGCAATCGAGATGGACAGGCTGCGCGACCTTGCGGACGACGTTGCCCTGGTGGAAGTGCCCCTCATCGACGACATTCACGACCTGGACGGGCTTGCCGAACTGGGCACCCATCTGTTGCTCAACGCGCACGTCGATCTCGCGTAGCCCACTCGAACACTCACCGTGAATGTGGTCGGCCCGACCTCGGTTGGTGGTGGGCAGCACTCGTTCCCTACCATCACCGCTGGCGCCGAGCGGCGGCGGATGAGAGCGAGGCACAGTCATGTTCGAGTGGAGCGAAGAGCACCAGATGATTCGCGACGCGGTGAAGCGCTTCGTCGACGAAGAAGTGCGCCCGCATGTGGAAGAACTGGAACACGGTGACCTTCCGCCGTACGACATCTTGCGCAAGCTGTTTGCGACGTTCGGGATGGACGCCATG
>JBBQMG010000007.1:0-54031 GCA_038328705.1 Acidimicrobiales bacterium
CTCACCCGCTCCATCGGCGTGCGCAACGCCATCGAGATCGGCACCTTCACCGGCTACTCCGCACTCAGCATCGCTCGTGGTCTTGCCGCCGGAGGGCAGCTCATCTGCTGCGACGTGAGCGAGGACTGGACAGCCATCGCCTGCGAGCACTGGCGGCTGGCGGGCGTGGCCGACCGCATCGACCTGCGCATCGCCCCTGCCCTCGAGACCCTGGCCGCGCTACCGGCGGACCTGCGCTTCGAGCTGGCGTTCATCGACGCCGACAAGACCAACTACGCGAACTACTTCGAGGCGCTACTCCCACGCATGACCCCCGCCGGCGTGATCCTGGTGGACAACACGCTGTGGTCGCGCCAGGTGCTCGATGCCGAGGACGTGCACAAGCACACGGTGGCCCTGCGCGCGTTCAACCGTCAGGTGGCCGACGACCCGCGGGTTCGTTGCGTCATCATTCCCATGGGCGACGGCGTCACCATGATCCAACGAACCTGAGCGGTGCCGAGCCCGTCGCTCAAGATCTTCCTGTATTAGATTCACTGACGGACTGCCATTGGCCTGACGATGAGAGGACCCCACCCGTGAACGTCGACTTCTGGTTTGATCCCATCTGCCCGTTCTGTTGGGCAACGTCGCGATGGATCAACCGCGTGGCCCCGCACCGAGACCTCGAGATCAACTGGCTGCCGATCAGCCTGCTGTTCAAGAACGACATCCAAGATTCATCTGACCCGTTCTTCGTCAAGGCGTCGCGAAGTCGAGATCTGCTCCGTGTCGTGGAGGCCGTGCGTGCTGCCGGCCACGGCGACCGGATCGGCGATCTATACACCGAGTTCGGCCGACAGATACACCATCGCGGCAACCTCGACTTCGACCTGGCTGCCGTGCTCGAGCACCTCGGGCTGGACGTGGGTTTCGTTTCGGCGCTCGACGAGGCGTCGTGGGATGACGCCATCCGAACGGCAATGGCGGACGGACTGGCGCTCACCGGCCCCGATGTCGGGACGCCTCTGATTGCGTTTGATCGCCCGCTCGGTCGAGTGGGGTTCTTCGGGCCGGTGATCACCGAGGTCCCCGGCGACGACGAAGCGGTCGAGCTGTGGGACGGCTTCCTCAAGATGGTGGACACACCATCGTTCTTCGAGCTCAAGCGCACCCGAACCCACGCGCCGACCCTCGTCGACGAATCCGTCCTCGACGCTCAGTTGTCGTCATGACGTCGACCCACCGCGACACGGCCGCCGGCACGACGGCACGACGGCTTCAGCTCAGGGGTCAGGTCACGTGCTGACGAGCCGTGGATCTGTCCGACTGCTGTCATGGGGTGAAGTTGCCGTCGGGGGAGAGTAGGCCCTTCCCCAAGGGCGGGGCAATGTGCACGACCATGGTCGGCATGGGCACCGGTCTCGCGGTGGACAACTTGACTCAATTCGCTGATACCCGTATCGTGCGCTTACATCGAA
Organism: Acidimicrobiales bacterium; assembly: GCA_038328705.1. Classification (GTDB taxonomy): domain Bacteria; phylum Actinomycetota; class Acidimicrobiia; order Acidimicrobiales; family Ilumatobacteraceae; genus UBA668. Next base: position 1,461 of record JBBQMG010000007.1, read on the forward strand.
CCAGTCAATGGCTGAGTGCTTCGAGCGCACTATAGAGTTCTTTTCGTGCCCAATGAAGAAGGCGTCCGATGGGAATTCTGATGTCCGGTCGGCGCCGTGCGCAAGGCTGATTACCGCGGCCCTCCTTGCCTCGACCTCGTCACCTGTAACGGTCGACGCGGCGCCAACCCCTGCACCCCCGACGGTCACCATCGCAGGCGGTTTGCAGAGCGGACTCGGCTGTCCAGCTGGCTAGCAGCCCGATTGCGCGCTGACCCACCTCGTCTACGACGCGAACAGCAACGTGTGGGCCGCGTCGTTCAACGTGCCAGCTGGTAGCTACGACTATAAGGCAGCGTTCAACGATTCCTTGAGCGAGAGCTACGGCGCCGGCAGGGTACCGAACGGGGCGAACATCGGCTTGCCCCTTGGCGGCCGGCAGGACGTGACGTTTCTCTATTCACCCGAGACCCACTGGGTCACGGACGGCGTCCACAGCCGAATCGTGACGGCGGCCGGCTCATTCCAGAGCGAACTCGGATGCCCAGGAGATTGGAATCCGTCATGTCTTCGATCATGGCGCCAGGACCCTGACGGGGATGGCACATACTCGTTCACCACCGATCTGATTCCACCGGGCATGTACCAGGCCAAGGCCGCGGTCGACCGTGGACGGGCTGAGTCGTACCCTTCGGCCAACGTGGCTTTCGAGGTGGCGGTCGGCCAGTCCGTCACGTTCTCGTTCGTCTCCGCGTCAGTTCGCCATCACGACAACTGGTGGTCAGGACAACCTGTCGCCGACGTGGGAGGTCCCCGCTGATTCGACAGTCAACGCGACTTCTGCAACGGGGGCGGTCGCCAGCTCTTCGGCTGCCGCATCCGACAACGTCGTGTTGTTTCCTCGTCGTGTGTTCCGGCCTCGGGATCCACGTTCGCGATCGGGACCACTGTGGTGAACTGCACGGCGAGCGATGGAACCGGCAATGTCGGAACGGCGTCGTTCACGGTGACGGTTGTTCCGATTCTTCCGCCAAGGATCGCTGCAGCCTGTCGAGCACTTGACCGGGCGGTTGTGCTTCTCGAGCGTTTGATCGGGGCAGGTTCGATCAAACCTGCCTATGGGGCGCAACTCATCAAGGCCGCGCGCGCTGCCAAGGCGTCGCTCGGGAGCCCGACCGCCGACCGCCGACCGCCATACCTGCCGACGCCGGTTCATCAGGACGGACGGAACTCGGCGCCGGGCATCGGCTCGAACGTCCACGCTGTGGTCCCGGATGTGAGTTCGTGCAGCGACCACCATTGGAACTTTTCATTGAAGATCACCACATCGAGCAGCCTGATGCCGAACCGCGACAGCGAGGCCCGCAACGAAAGTCGGTGAGTTCGCTGACCACGTCGAGAGCGACCCGCCGGCCGAGTTCCATCATTCCTCAGAAACGGGGATCGACCGCCGTCAAACCGCGAGCGCAATCAGCGATCGACTCGATGGGGAAGGGCAGGCCACGCGCGTAGCTTCCCTCGATGCCTTCCCAGACCTGGCAATCAAGCGCGGCGCGCCCACAGGTCGACGCGCTCCAGTTGTCCGGTGTCGATCGCGCCAGCGAACTCGGAATCCCCGGCATCGATCAACCACGGCAGGTCGGCGCGGTGGAACTGCGAGCGGCGAAGGCGGTTCAGCTGAACCGTGTTGGGTCACGGAAACTGTGTGAGGCCCTTTCCGTACTGTTCGATCATGGACACCACTTCTGCATCACTTGTCGGCAACAGGCCTGCCATCTCCGACGATCCAGCCGCCTTGACCGATGTGCCATTGGAGCGTTTGGAGGTCGAGCTGTGCACGTGGTCGGCAAACCTCGCTGCGGCCGAGTACCGCTGGTTCGCGCTGCTCGCCGAATTCGATCGCCGGCTGGGTTGGCAGCAATGGGAGTGTCACTCGTGTGTGGCCTGGATGGCATGGCAGCTCGGGCTCGATACGCGCACCGCACGCGAGAACCTCCGCGTCGCCCACGCTCTGGCGATCTCGCCGCTGATCGCGGAACAGATGCGGCAAGGGCGCCTGTCGTATTCCAAGGTACGCGCCATCACCCGCATCACCGAACCTGCCAACGAAGCCAGCCTGGTCGAAATCGCCCTCGCCGGGACAACAGCCCACGTCGAACGAGTCGTCGCTGGCTACCGACGTGCCCTGCCGCCCGACAACGACGCCAGCGACGAGGTCCAGTGGGCAAAGCGGTGTTTGCGCGTGCGCCACGACGACGACGACCGCACCATCACGATCACGATCAAGATAACCCTTCCCGCGGCCACCGCGATGGAAGTCATCTCCGCAGTCGATCACCTGACACCGCGAGCGGGCACCGAACCCGACGGTGAACGGGCAAGCCTGGCCGTCCGCCGCGCCGACGCAGTCGTTGCGGGTCGATCGTACATGTCGGCGCGCAGCGTGACCACCACCGAGACGCGTGGGCCGGCGGCCAATGCAGTGGTGAGCGCCGACATGAACAGGTCGCGCTCGGCAGCATCGACGAGCGTCCAGCACTCTTCGAACTGGTCGACGATCAACACCAATCCCGCCGATGACTGGCGGGCCACGGCGGCGATGCAATCGGCCGGATCGGCCTGGTCGAGCGGCGTCGTCGACACCACCGACAACGCGGCGTGCAAGGCGGCGAGCGGTGCGGCACCCGGCGTCATGGTGGTGACCAGCAACTCCTCCCGTTCGCGCAGGAGAGGGATCAAACCGGCGTGGACCAGTGAGCTCTTCCCGCAGCCCGACGGACCGACCACGGCCACCAGCGGTGAATGGTCGACAGCTGCGCACAGATCAGCGATCATCGCCGTGCGGCCGAAGTACTCGCCGGCATCTACCTCGGCGAATGAGCGCAGTCCTCGATACGGGTTCACGCCTGCACGCGCTCGGGCACTCAGCTGACGAGCGGCGAGGCGACAGTCGGAGCTGGTTCGGTCGGCGGCTGTCCCAACTGGCCCTATGCCACTGCGCGTGCTGACGGCTGCGCGCCAAGCCAGCACGAACTCGGCCATCGATTCGAAGGAGGCCCTCGGCGAAGCAGCAAGCGCACGGCCGAGAACCGCGTCGATGGCCTTCCGCTCTGCAGGCACGACGTCCGTCGGAGCCGCATCTGAGAATGGCTGGTCCGTGCCAGAGATCAGCTCGCGCACCGTCGACGCAACGTCGCGCATGTCGGCGATCATGTCGGCGTCGGCCGAGTCGTCGAGCTGCGACGCGATGCCGAAGTCACCGATGAACATGTTGTCGGCTTCGTCGAGCAACACGTTGGCGGCACGTACGTCGCGATGGACCACCCCCGCTGCGTGTGCGGCGACGAGCGCGTTGCCCACCTGCTCGACCAGACGATCGGCGCGCTGAAGCGACCAACGCCCGCCGGTGATCAACGAATCCTCGGCCGTGCCACCGCGCATCAGACGAAAGACCAGGTACGCACCACCCGGCTCGCGCCAGTAGTCGTACATCGGCACCACATGCGGATGTTCGATTCGAGCGACGAGCTGGGCCTCCACCTCGAACCGGCACACGTAAATGGGAGAGTCGGCCAGCTCGGCGCGGACCACTTTGACGGCGACGTCTCGTTCGGTGCCAGGCTGCTTGGCCGCGTACACCGTGCCGTGAGCTCCCCTGCCGATCACTTCGTTCAGCACATAGCCGCGCAGCGGCCGGCCCTCCATCGTCACGGCGCTACCAGTGCTGGCGGCGATCGCCTGGTCGAGAGCGACCAACTCATCAGACGGGTCGAGGCCAGTGTTGTCGATCAGCGCTTGGCGGAAGGTCGGAACACGCGCAGGGCCTCGGCCTTGCGCCCCACGGCATCCAACGCGCCGCTGCTGCGGGCCGCCGAGATCGATCCGCCCGTCGTCATTGCGAACCTCGACCGATCCGAGGACCCCGTAGCGCACTTTGACCTCCTATCGGAACTGTACGAGATGGTCATCGATCGCGATTACAGAACGCCAACAACGCTGGACTGTTACGTGCCTGTAATCGCGAGGCGTCATCGTCGCAGCAACCGGTCGCACACCGACCGCCCAACGAAAGAGCCGACCATGCCCCTCGCCCAGGCAACCCGATCACCTCTAGCCGCCCGTACCGCTTCATTCGTCCTGGTTGCCGGTCTGCTCGCCGCGTCATGCGGCAGCGACTCGGGCAGTGCATCGACGACGAATGTTGCGACTTCCGCGACGGCCAGCGTCACAACGGAGACACCGACGCCGCAGACCACGACGCCGCAAACCACCACGACTGTCGAGGTCCGCCCCTTGCACCTGGTGGGGTTGGGTGACTCGATCCCCGGGGCGCTCAACTGCGACGGGTGCACCAGCTTCGTCACGGTGTACGGACGGCTCGCCGAAACAGCGCTGGGGAGATCAGTCGAGGTCACGAACCTGGCCACCAACGACAGCCTGCAATCTCCAATCCTGGTGGACCGAGTGCTGACCGACGACACCCATCGCGAAGCCCTTGCCCAAGCCGACCTGGTGACGTTGCACATCGGTTTGAACGACTTGGATGTCGTCGTCTGCGGCGGGTTCAGCGACCGAGCCTGCTGGGATGCTCTGGAAGGCCGAATCACCGACAACATCGCTACCATCCTCGACGAGATCACGAAGCTGCGCGCCGGCCAGCCGACTGCCGTTCGGGTGACCACTATGTTCGACCCCTACCCAGGTGGCGACGGCGCAGCCAAGGACCCAGTGTGGATGGGCTTCTACATCCCCGAGTTCGTCCACTTCGCCGAGCTGACCTGCCAGACGGCGGTCGCCCACGGAGCCGAGTGCATCGATCTCATCCCGCTCTTCAACGGTCCCAATGCCGACCAGGACCCCATCGAGTTCGTGCAACCCATCCCCGACCACGTGCACCTGAACCAGAAGGGTCACGACATGGTGGCCAATGCAATCGCGGCAGTCGGCTTCGCTCCAATCGGCTGACTCGCGTGGGCCCTCGCATACGCACCCACGCTCGCACCCCTCGACGGATGGTCGCTGGATATGGGCGAGCTGCTTGAATCGCGTTGTGGACATGAACCCTTTCGATGCGCGGGCCACAACTTGGGATGACGACCCGGCCAAGGTCGAACGTGCAGACGCGGTCGCGCACAAGATCCGGGAAACCGTCACGCTCGACCGGTCAGTGCAAATGCTCGAGTACGGAGCCGGCACCGGGTTGGTCACGCAGGCGCTGCGTGAGTCGGTCGGTGCTGTGACATTGGCCGACACGTCGGCGGGGATGCGTGAGGTCATGCGTGCCAAGATCGCCGCTGGGGCTCTCACCGAGGCTCGAGTGTGGGACCTGGACCTCGCCACCCAGCCGGTCCCCGACGAGCACTTCGACCTCATCGTGGCGGTGCTGACACTGCACCACATCGACAACACCGATGCTGTCCTGTCGGGCTTCGCCAAGCTGCTCAGCGAGAACGGGACGCTGTGTATTGTCGACCTCGACGAGGAGGACGGCTCCTTCCACGGCGTTGATTTCGGGGGCCACCGCGGCTTCGCGCGATCATCATTCGCTTCCGAACTCGCCGCCGCTGGCTTCACCGATGTGGTCTTCCAGGACTGCCACCACATCGTCCGCGACGGCGTGAACTATCCACTCTTCCTGGCCAGCTGCCGCACCGCTCGGGTTGACGATCGCCCGGAGGTGAAGCCATAGGTCTCTACCGAGAGCATCTGTTGCCGCGTCTGGTCGACCGTGCGTGTGGCACCGCCGACCTGCGGCACTGGCGCGAGCAGGTGACGGCGGGGCTGTTCGGCACCGTGGTCGAGATCGGGTTCGGTTCCGGTCTCAACATGCCCGCCTACCCGGCTGAGGTGACGCTCGTCTATGCCGTCGAGCCCGCAGCGACGGCGCGCCGCCTCGCCGAACAACGAATCGCCGACTCCGTCATCCGCGTCGAGCACATCGGGCTCCGTGGCGAATCGATCCCGCTCGAGGACGCCAGCTGCGACGGAGCCCTTTCGACCTTCACGTTGTGCACCATTTCCCACGTCGAACAAGCCCTGGCCGAGATCCGACGAGTGCTCCGGCCGGGCGGTCGCTTCCACTTCCTCGAGCACGGCCTATCGCCCGACGCGACGGTCGCGCGCTGGCAGCACCGCCTGGAGCCATTCCAAAAGCGAGTGGCCGACGGGTGCCACCTCACTCGTGAACCCTCCGATCTGGTGCGTGCCGCAGGCTTCACGATCGAGCGGGTCGAGTCGCGATACGCCGCCGGTCCGAAACCCTGGACCTGGCTCACCGAAGGCGTCGCAATCAAGCCGCGCTGACCCCGCGTCGGCCGGTCAGATCGTGAGGATCCACCGAAAGGAGAGTTACTACTTCGGGACCTCAGTCATCTGTTGACCACAGCAAGTCTCCGCGTGGGGCATGTCTGCTGGGCAAGGGCACGGCTTCTCATACACGAGTGTCGCCCCGCACTTCTCACACGTGTAACGGTCTCCGGCATTCCGAGACATACAGACCCCTTCTGGTTGGATTGCGTCTACCACCGCCCGCCACGGCCCACCAAGCGGGGGCAATGAAGAAGTGCAGCGTCTTTAGCCAGAGTGTTCCAGCCCTCGTCGTGCGTCAAGGGCACAAGGTCACTTGCGTGTGCGGCCGCCGCCCGTTTCACTCACGCAGGAAGACGATGTCGCCGGCCATCGCACCAACGATCGCCTTCGCTTCCGCGTACTCGACGTTGGTCTCACCGGTGCCTTCGATGATCACTCTCCACGTCGGCCCAAGGTCGACGATTTAGGTGATGCCGAGCGAGCCGGCATCACCATCGCGGCGTGGGTGGCTCGGGTCTCCAGCCGCACGGCGCGGAACCCGCCCGCTGTCAGGTCGGCTTCGGTGAGGATCTCGGCGAACGCGCCCTGCTCATATGGGGCGAGAGTGTCGGGGGAAGCTGGCCGCCAGGTGAGCAAGGGTGATCGGGAAGTTCGCTTCGGTGTCATCTCCGATCAGGAGCGGAACGCGATCGAAGGCTGAGCAGTTCAGGCACCTGTCTCCGGTCCGGCCACGTATCACCCCGCGTCACGCTGGGCCGGAATGTTGCATGCTCTGCGATATTCCGGCCCAGCGTGCTGGGACCGGGATGAAGTCTCGATTCGGGCGAATGACAGTGCGGAGCGGTCAGCCACCTGTCGCTGCCAGAGGAGGGTGTGCGTCGTTCAGGCAGGCCTGGCGGTCTCAGCGCTCACATGTACTGCTGAATTCGGCTGCGCATGATGTGCTCGGGCTGGGCGCCGATGATCGTGTCGACGACCGCGCCGGCTCGAATGAACAGCAGCATGGGGATACTTCGAGCCTCATAGCGGGCAGCGGTTTGGGGTGCCTCGTCGACGTTGACCTTGACGACCTTCATCCGTCCGGCAAATTCGCCGGCGAGGTTCGCGAGTGCCGGTGCGACCATCCGGCAGGGGCCGCACCACGGCGCCCACAGGTCGACGAGCACCAGCTGCCCGGTGTCGATCGCGCCAGCGAACTCGGAATCCCCGGCATCGATCAACCACGGCAGGTCGGCGCGGCACTTGGGACACACCGGGTGACCTTTCGCGGCGACAGGCACTCGGTTCTTGGCACCACAGGAAGGACACGCAATCACAGCGGCAGCCATGCGATCACGCTATCGAAGCCGCGTTGGCCTTCTGTCGCTTCGAGCGAGTGGAACTGAGAGCGGCGAAGGCGGTTCAGCTGAATCGTTTTGGGTCACGGAAACACTGGTGCGTTGCCTGGATGTCATTGCAGCTCGGGCTCGATGCGCACACCGCCGGCATCGACGTGTTGGTTGGCTTCGATGCCAGACGTGTTGGAGGATCAGGCGAGTGAGCCGAAGGCATCGGCTGCGTCCGGGTGCCCACCGACGAGGAGGAAATCATCGGCACCGAACACATGATCCGCTCGCGCCAATTGAAAGAGGCCGCCACCAGGCTTGATACACACCACCGTCACGCCATAACGCTCGCTGATGCTGGCCCTGCGCAGCTCCAGACCGACGAGCGAGGCCGGCACACCCATTTCGACCAACGAGAAACCCTCGTCGAGCGGAATGTAGTCACGCATACGATTCGTGACGAGATGTGCGACCCGCTTGCCCATTTCGTGTTCGGGCAGCACAACATGATGCACGCCGACTCGATGCAGGATACGGGCATGGTCAGAGGTGACGGCCTTCGCCCAGATGTTCGGAATGCCGAAGTCCACCAGCACCAGCGCGGTGAGGATGGAGGCCTGAATGTCGCCTCCGATGCCAAGAACCGCTCGGCGGAACTCTGCGGCACCGATCTGGCGAAGCGCCGATGCATTCGTGGTGTCACAGATCAGGGTCTGACCGAGCGACGCCGCGTAGTGCTGGACTCGCGCTGCGTCCTGATCGAGGCCGAGCACGTCGTGGCCGAGTTCGGCCAGAGTCTCTGCGAGCGCGCCGCCGAATCGTCCGAGCCCGATGACGAGCACCTCGTCGGTCTTGCGCCCCTGTCTCGGCCGACCGGCCAAACGGGCCAGCCAACCATTTGTGACACCGCTGTCCTCAGCCAACCTGTCCTCAGCCAACCTGTCCTCAGCCAACGAGGGGTCTCCCTTCGGGGTATTCGTAGAGCCGTCGCCGATCGCGCAACACCAGGGCGGCCCCCAGTGTGGCCGGACCGACGCGGCCGAGGAACATGAGGGCGATCAGCGTGACCTCCCCGATGAGGCCCACTTGCGAGGTGATTCCCGTTGAGAGCCCCACGCTTCCGAAGGCGCTCAGCACCTCGAACAGTACTTTGTCGAGCAGCAGCGGGGTCGCCGCCAATATCACGGTCACCGATGCCCCGCAGGCCGCGATGCTCACGAGCGTGATCGTGAGGGCTTGGCGCACCGCGGAGTCGGGGATGCGGCGACCAAACGCCGTCGGCCCCTGGTCGCCGCGGATCTCCGCCCAGCAGGCCAACCCCAGGACTGCCAACGTTGTCACGCGGATGCCACCCCCCGTCGAGGCGGCGCCGCAGCCGATGAACATCAGCACGCCCGTGAAGAGGGTGGTGTCATTGCGCATAGCGCCATAGTCGAGCGTATTGAACCCCGCACTACGCGGCGTGACGCCCTGGAAAGTGGACGCCAGCACTTTTTGCGGTACGGAGAGCGGCCCGAGTGTGCCGCCGTTGGTCCATTCGAACAACATGACCACAAGGGGACCGAGAATCAGCAGGATTGCCGTGACGCTCAGCGTCAGCTTGGTGTGCACGGACCAGCGCCGCGGTCGGCGTTCACGGTGAAGTTCCCTCAGCACGGGGAACCCGACGCTGGACACAACCATCGACACGATGAGGACGGAGTTCACCACGGGGTCGTTCACGAACTGCATGAGATTGTCTGCGTACAGAGAGAATCCGGCATGGTTGAACGCCATGACCGAATGGAACACGCCGTGCCACAACGCCTTCGGAGCGCTGTAGTCATAGGTCGTCGCGAATCGAACGGCAAGGACGAGGGCGGTCGCCAGCTCGACGACCAGGGCGATGGTCGCCACCGCCTTCAGAGTCGAGCGGACTTCGCCGGACGTTATGCCGCTGGCCTCGCCGATGGCAAGGGTCCGCGCCCGCAGACCGAGGCGACGCGATACCAGCAGTCCGACCATCGAGGCCATCGTCATGACGCCCAGCCCACCCACCTGGACCAGGACGGCAATGATGGTCTGCCCGAACAACGAAAAGTCCTTCCCGGTGTCGACGAGTCCGAGGCCCGTGACCGTCGTTGCCGAGGTGGCGGTGAACACGGCGGTGCGCCATCCAATACCGTCGCTACCGCCGGCGGCGAGCGGCAGCGCCAGCGCAACCGAGCCGAGCACCACGAGCGCGAAGAAGCCGACCGTGATGAGACGAGCGGGATGGCGGAGACTGAGGTCAGCTCGAAGGTTGCGCACACGCAAGCGGTTGCGTGAGAGAGGCAACTGGTCCACGTTCAACCTTACGTCGGACCGGCGCCACTGCTCCCAGATTCCGCGCGGGTATCAGAGCAGGCTCCCACGCCGAAATGGTCAGGTCACGTAAGATCTGGCATGATCCAGATGATGGAGGTTTCGCTGGAAGCTCTCACCGCGTTGGAGCGGAGGGAGCGTTCGTCGGTGTTGCCGCATTTGCTGTGATGCTGACGCTGGTCGGGACATTCTTTGTTGCAGCCGTGCTCTGCGCGGCTACCGGAGCGCGTCTGGGCGCTCGGGTCTTTGCCTTCGTCGCGGCGCCGATGGTTGCAACGGCCACGTGGCTCGCTCTTGAAAGTAGCGGCGTCCTCGACGGATCGCCCGTCTCTCAAACGTTCGACTGGGTTGGAGGGACGGGTGGTTTTGCCCTTGCATTGAAGTTCCGGCTCGACGGGTTCGGCCTGCTCATGGCCGCCCTCGTGTCTGGAATCGGTCTGCTAGTCGCGGTCTACTCGTTCTCGTACTTTGCCGAGCCACACGAGCCACACGAGCCACACGAGCCACACGAGCCGGACGGCCACCTTTCACCCGTTCGTGAAGTTGGGTCTTACCCGAAAATCAATCTCGGCGTCTTCTCGGCGGCGCTCGTCGCGTTTGCCGGCTCGATGCTCGGGCTGGTGTTGGCCAATGACATCGTGACCCTTTTCGTCTTCTGGGAACTCACCTCCATCACGTCGTTCTTCCTGATCGGCATCAACGATCACGACACAGCAGCTCGGCAGGCGGCGCTGCGTGCACTCCTGGTCACCGGCGGAGGCGGCTTGGCCCTGCTCGCGGGTTTGGTGATGCTGTCCCAGCAGGCCGGCACTACCGAGATCTCCGGCATCCTGGCGGCTGAGCCACGGGGAACGGTTGTGAATGTTGCGATCGTCCTCGTCCTGCTGGGTGCACTGACGAAATCTGCGCAATTCCCCTTCCACTTCTGGCTGCCGGGAGCGATGAAGGCGCCGACCCCGGTATCCGCCTACCTGCACTCGGCCACGATGGTCAAGGCCGGAATCGTTCTCATCGCCCGCTTTGCGCCGGCATTCGCCTCGACGCCACCTTGGCGGCCGATTGTCGTCGTCTGTGGGCTTGCATCACTGATCTGGGGCGGCGGACGAGCTTTGCGCCAGACCGACGCCAAGCTCGCCCTTGCCCATGGCACGGTGAGCCAACTGGGCCTGCTGGTGGTGTTGGTCGGGGTCGGGATTCCCGCCGCAACATATGCAGGCATCGCAATGCTGCTTGCCCATGCCCTCTTCAAAGCCCCCCTGTTCCTGGCAGTCGGGGTGATCGATCACCAACTTCATACCCGGGAGTTCTCGCGTCTCGGCGGGTTGGCGAAGAAGTGGCCGCTGCTGGCCGCAGCATCGGGATGCGCGGCGCTGTCCATGGCGGGTTTACCCCCCATGCTCGGCTTTGCGACGAAGGAGAAGGCGCTTGCCGCGCTCGCCGATTCCGACGTCTCTTGGCGCTGGCTCGTCCTCGGAGTGATCGTCGTCGGCTCCGCGATGACGTTCGCGTACACCGCTCGGTGGTGGATGCTCATCTTTGGCCCTCGCAAGCACGAACATGTGCACGATGTCGCCACTGGAGCGAAGCCATCCGCCGCGTTCGTGCTACCGGTTGCGTTGCTCGGATTCGCTTCATTGGCGTTCGGTCTGCTGAGCACTCCCGTCGGAAACGTCGTGGCCAAGATGGCCGTCGGTCTCGACCCGAAGGCGGCCAAGAAGCTCAGCCTGTGGGCTGGCGTCAATACGGCGCTGATCCTGACGGGGGTCGTGATTTTCGGTGGACTTGCCGTCATGAAGTTCATCGCCGTCGTCCAGCGGCGACGCGACGTCGGTCATCGAATCGGATTGTCCGGTGAGAAGGCCTTTGATCGGTCGTATCACGGAGTGATCAGTGGTGCTCGAACGCTGACCGGCGCAGTGCAGTCGGGGTCGCTGCCGACGTATGTCACCGTCACGGCGGGCGTGGTGTTGGCCGCGCTCACGGCTGCGCTGGTGAGCGGCATGCGGCCGGACATGTCGGGTGTTGTCCTGGCCAATTCACCGGCTCAGTTCGTTGTTGCGGTCTTGGCGTTCGGCATGGTCATCGGTGCTGCGGTAGTTCCCCGGCGATTCGCCGCAGTCATGCTGCTCGGCGGAGTTGGCTACGCAATGGCCGCGCTGTTCATGATGTACGGCGCTCCGGATCTGGCGCTCACCCAGTTGCTGGTTGAAACCCTGTCGATCGTGGTGTTTCTCCTGGCCCTCCGCGATCTGCCGAACTCGTTCGCTGCCCCACGACGCTCGCGTTCGAAGATGCTGCGGCTTGCCGTGTGCGGCGCCGTCGGGGTTGGCGTCACGATGTTCGCCCTCACTGCGGGCACGCAGAGAGTCGGTCAGTCGCCGACGATCCAATACGAACAACTGTCCGAAAAGGCCGCAGGCGGCCGCAACGTTGTCAATGTCATCCTCGTCGACTTCCGTGGCACCGACACGATGGGTGAAATCACGGTGCTCGCTCTCGCTGCGATCGGAGTCGCCAACCTTGCCGCAGCCGTCAGACGATCGCGACGGCACCAGATGGCGCGTCCGGTCGATGCCTTCAACCCGCCCAACGAGTTCCGCCGATCCTCATCGAGCGTGATCCTCGACCAGGTGACGCACGCGGTGTTCCCGGTGATCTTGTTGCTGTCGCTCTTTCTCACCTTCCGAGGACACAATGCCCCCGGCGGCGGTTTCGCAGGTGGCCTGGTGGTCGGCGGGGGCCTGGCCATTCGCTACCTCGCCGGCGGCAACGCGGCCCTGGGCCGACTTGCGAAAGTGCCCAGTACACACATCATCGGCTTCGGGCTGCTCATCAGCGTGGCGACCGCGTTGATCCCTCTGGCGGTGGGGAACTCGTTCCTCGAGTCGAGCATCTACAACCTTGATCTACCCGTGCTCGGCGAGCTCAAAGTGGTGTCCGCGGCCTTCTTCGACCTCGGCGTCTACGTCCTGGTCATCGGGGTGTGCCTTGCGATTCTCACCCAGCTCGGTGACCACCGCAGTGCGCCTGAACTCACGACGCAGGACGCGTCGTGAGCCTTGCACTCAGCATTCTGACGGGCCTTCTCTTCGCTAGTGGTCTGTATCTGATGACGCATCGCTCACTCACCCGGATCATCATCGGTTTCGGACTGCTCGGCAATGGCGTGAACCTGCTCCTCCTCATCACCGGTGGCCCGCCCGGGGAAGCGCCCATTCTGGGCCGAACGGGTGAGCTCGCCGACTCTGTGCCTCAGGCACTCATTCTGACTTCGATCGTGATCGGCTTCGCCCTGGTGTCGTTCATGCTTGCCCTGGCATGGCGTAGTTGGACGATCGATGGCAGCGACGACGTCGAGGACGATGTGGAGGACCGACGGGTTGCTCGTGCCGTACGTCGCGCCGAGTCCGACCGTCCGGATGGCGAAGACGTCGAATCAATGGATCCATCATCGCCACAGCAGTCGACCTCATGAGGATGCTGCTCCCGCTTCCCGTCGCTGTCCCGCTCATAGGAATGGCCGTAAGTCTATTGGCAGTACGCCACCGACGGGCTCAGCGTGCGATTTCCTCGGTCGCACTGGTCATCACGTTGTTGGCATCAATTGCGATCCTTGTGAATGTCACGCGAGCCGGCACGGCGGTCACCAGCCTCGGCGGATGGCCCGCCGACATCAGCATCGTGCTGGTCGCCGATCGTCTCGCATCGCTCATGCTCCTCCTCGGGGTGGCGATGACATCGCTGGTGCTGCTCTTTGCGTTCGGCCAGGGCGGGACCGACGAGGCCTCGCCGTTCTACCATCCGGCCTACCTCGCGCTGGCCGCCGGCATTTCGCTGGCGTTTCTCAGTGGCGACCTCTTCAACCTGTTCGTTGCCTTCGAGTTGCTACTGATGGCCAGCTACGTGCTCGTCACGCTCGAAGGTAACGACGAACAGATCCGCTCGGGCACGAGTTATGTCGTGCTCAACATCATCGAGTCGGTGTTGCTGCTCAGTGCTATCGGCCTCACCTTCGCGGCCACCGGAACGGTCAGCATGGCCGAGTTGGCGAGTCGGCTGGCCGAGCTGCCCGAAGGTCTTCGGGTTGGCCTCAACCTACTGCTCCTCCTTGCGTTCGGGATGAAGGCCGCCGTCTTCCCGTTGTTCTTCTGGCTCCCCGACTCCTACCCAACAGCGCCGAGTCCGGTGGCGGCGATCTTCGCCGGGCTCCTCACGAAGATTGGTGTGTACGCCATGATTCGCACCGAGACGCTGCTCTTTCCCGGCGGGCAGCAAGGCCTCCTGCTCATCGTTGCCGGATTCACGATGATCGTCGGCGTCCTTGGTGCGATCGCTCAGGCAGACATGAAACGAATCATCAGCTTTCACATCATCAGCCAAATTGGATACATGGTCATGGGGCTCGCAATCGGTGGCCCAGCTGCTATAGCTGCCACGGTGTTCTACATGCTGCATCACATCCCGACCAAGACCTCGCTGTTTCTTGTCGAGGGCATCATCGAACGACACACCGGCACGTCCAACTTGGACCGCGTCAGCGGGTTGCTGCATCGATCCGGGCCCTTTGCACTGCTCTTTCTGATCCCGGCGCTCAGCCTCGCCGGCATTCCTCCCTTTTCTGGATTCGTGGGAAAGTTCGCGCTCGTGACCGCAGGATTCGAGGCGAAGCAGTGGGCAATCGTCGGTGTGAGTTTGCTCGCCAGCCTCCTCACACTCGTCTCGATGACGAAGATCTGGGTCGGGGCATTCTGGGGCAAGGCCGAGCCTGCGGTGACCGATGGCGAGCCCGTCGGGATCTTGCGGTCGAACAAGCTGATGTCGGCTGCCACGATTGCTGTGGTCGGATCGTCGGTGTGCATCGCGATCTTCGCGGGTCCGCTCTATTCGTTCTGCGAATCGGCTGCTCGCGAGCTCATGGATCCGTCGGCCTACGTGCGGGCGGTGTTCGGTCGATGAACGTGCCTGGTTGGGTCGCCGTCGCCTGCTACTTCGCCTGGTTGGCGATGTGGGGCGATATCAGCGTTCCGAACATCCTCAGCGGAATCGTCGCGGTGGCTGTCGTGCTCTGGGTGTCCAGCGCCCTGCCAACGTCGGCGGTTCGGCATCGGCTACATCCCGTCGCGCTCGCCCGCCTGTTCGGGCATTTCGTCCGGTTGTTGGTGCTCTCCAATTGGACCTTGGTGAAGACATCGCTGCATCCGACCCCGACAGCGCTGCGATCGGCAATCGTCGCCGCTCCGCTGAGCCAGCGGTCGCCCCTGGTCTCGACGATCGTGGCGAACTTCATCTCGCTCACACCGGGCACCCTCACCCTCGACGTTCGTCTCGATGAGCCCGATGACCCTGTGCTCTATCTACACGTCCTCGGGTTCACCGACGTCGAAGCCGCCAGAGCCGATGTCGCCGAAGTCGAACGGTGGGTCCTCGCTGCGGTCACGCCACGCACACGCACCGATATTGCCGATGGGCCACACCGGGCAACGGTCGAAGGGGCCATACCGTGAACGTCGCCCCCATTGTCTGCATCGCCGTTTCGTTCTTCAGCGCCAGTCTCTGCATCGCGAGGGCGCTGCGCGGGCCGACAGTGCCCGATCGAGCGATCGCGCTCGACGCGCTCGTTGTCGTGCTCGTCAACGGGCTCGGGATCATGGTGGCGCGCGACGGTGACGGTCTGCTCGTCGACGCCATCCTGGTGATCGGTCTGCTCGGATTCGTCGCCACCCTGGCCGTTGCTCGCTTCACCGAGTCGCGAGGTTCGTCGTGATCGCTGATGTCGCGTCCACCGGGCTGATCGTGCTCGGAACCCTGCTCACGTTGGTTGCGGCCCTCGGTCTTGTTCGCCTTCCCGACTTCTTTGCTCGTGGTCATGCAGCGACCAAGGGTGCCACCCTCGGGCTTGCCCTCACGCTGAGCGGCGCGGCGATTCAGATGTCGGACCGCGGCGATGTAGCCAAGCTTGCGCTCGCCGTGATCGTCCAGTTCCTCACTGCGCCGGTGGCCAGCCATCTTCTCGGACGCGCGGCCCATCGAACAGGAATCGCACTCAGTGACCACACCGTTCTCGACGAGCTCGTCGATGAACCAGATCCAACTTTTGTCGCAAAGGACCTGAAATGACAGTCGTAACGTTTATCGCTGGACTTGTCCTCCTCGTCGCAGGAGCCGAGTTGCTCGTTCGTGGTGCCGCCAAGTTGGCACTGCGGTTCGGGGTGTCATCGCTGGTCGTCGGCTTGACCGTTGTCGCCTTTGGCACCAGCGCTCCGGAGCTGGCTGTGTCCATCGATTCGGCCCGGCGTGGAGCGGTCGACATCGCCGTTGGGAACGTCGTCGGCTCGAACATCTTCAACGTGCTGTTCATCCTTGGCGTGTGCGCCATTGTGATGCCGTTGGTGATCAGTCGGCAGATCATTCGCCAAGAAGTGCCCATCGTGATCGGTGCCAGCATGCTGCTTGTCGTTCTGGCCAGAGATGGCTCGATCGGTCGGTTCGACGCCGGTCTCTTCACCGTTCTCGTGATCGCCTACACGACGATGCTGATCGTGCAGAGTCGTCGGGCCATCTCATCGGGCAAGGTCGAAACCGAGGCGGCCTCGGCCACCGACCTCGAAGCGGAAGGCGTCTCACTCACGAGTGCCTGGGACGAAAAGGTCGGGGCGCAGATCGGTCTCATCATCGGCGGACTGGCACTGCTCATTCTGGGTTCGCGCTGGCTGGTCAGTTCGGCCACGGCTTTCGCTGAATCGTTGGGCGTGTCCGACGTTGTCGTCGGCCTCACGATCGTCGCCGCCGGCACCTCGATGCCCGAGGTCGCCACCTCAGTGATGGCGACGATTCGAGGGCATCGAGAGATCGCCGTCGGCAACGTGATCGGATCCAACATCTTCAACATCCTCATGGTCTTGGGCGTGTCCGGTCTCGTTGCGCCGAGACCGTTGGCGGTGGCAGCGTCGATTCAGCACTTTGACCTGTGGGTGATGCTTGCCGTGGCTGTCGCCTGCCTTCCGATCTTCTTCACCGGGACGCGCATTGCTCGCTGGGAAGGCGGGCTGTTCGTTGGTTACTACGTGGCGTACACGGTGTACCTGATTCTTGATTCGCAGGATCACGACGCCCTTGGGACGTACTCCACGGTGATGATGCTCTTCGTGGTGCCCATCACCGTGGTCACGATTGGCATCGTTGCCGCCCGGGCGTCTTCGGTGCTTCGCCGACGTTGACCTTGACGACCTTCAGCCACGCTTGAGAGCGGCGAAGGCGGTTCAGCTGAACCGTCCGGGCTTCCGCCAGCCTGATAGTTGGCCGGAGCGTCGCTGCGAGAAGGTGTAGCGATCCGATGCGTGTGAGGCGTGATCGTTACCACCGTGCTGGTATCGACGATGCTGACCGGTCGCTGATGTTGGGCTTCCACACAGGTGGCCCGATGATTTCGAACGACGGGAAGCGGCGCAGCAGCCGGGGCAGGGCAAGGCGGATCTCCAGTCGTGCGAGCGCAGCACCGAGGCAGAAGTGATGACCGTGCCCGAACGTCAGGTGCGGGTTCGGGCTGCGGTCGAGCACGAGCCGGTTGGCGTCTGCGAAGACCCGCGGGTCGCGATTCGCGGCAAGGATCGCCATGAACACAGTCTGTCCCGCCTCGAACGTCGAGCCGTCGCGTTCGTGGGTCTCGGCGACCGTCCGCATCATCGCCTTCGCCGACGCCTCGAACCGGAGGAGCTCCTCGACCGCTCTGTCGAGGTCGGCGTCCTCGAACTCGACGAATCGACGTCGGGCGTCGCGATCGCTACAGAGCGCGAGGATCGCCGAGCTGAGCAACGAGGCAGTCGTGTCGTGACCGGCGAAGAGCAGCAGCGAACATGCACCGATGATCTCGGCCGTGGTCAGCCCATCGTCGTGGTCTTCCCTAGCAAGGAGCAGCGACAACAGGTTGTCCTCAGGCTCGGCCCGGTACCGGTCCAACAGCGGACGCAACCGTTCGTCGAACTCCTCGCCGGCCTCCCGGGCCAGTTCCTCGTAGTCAGGTCGGTTGACCGCACCGAACACCACCACCCCGAACTTCTCCGACCAACCCGCGAGCCAGTCTCGCTGGCCAACCGGCACCCCGAACAGCTCGGCGATCACCGCCGCCGGGAGCGGATGCGCAAAGCTGCCGACGAGGTCGCCCTCAGCTGTGCCGCCCATGTCGTCGAGAAGGTCATCGACCAGCGCCGCGACCCGCTGGTCGAGACCTTGCACCGCCCGAGGTGTGAACGAGCGCGCGAGCGGCGACCGTAGCCGCGTGTGCTCAGGCGGTTCGTGAAACAGCATCCAGCCGTCGAGCAGATCGATCGCCTTGGCCAACGCCGCAGCACGGCGTTCAATCAGACGGCTCCGGAACTGCCCCATCCTCTCGGTCGACAGCCGACGATCACGGAACGCGGCGTCGAGCTCGGGGTGGCCCATCACGATCCACGCGCGATGGCGATCGCTCCACTGGATCGGCGCTTCATCGCGCAGCTCTCCGAGGAACCGGTGAGGGTCGTCGATGGCGTCCGCAGACAGCATGTCGATCCGACTCATCGCAGCGCCGACGGCGGCATCCGCAGACCTCCATCGATGCGCAGGTCGGCACCGTTGATCATCGGGTTGGTGATGACGTGTTCGCACAACCGGGCGAACTCCGCCGGCCGCCCGAAGCGCGGCGGGAACGGCGTGGCGGCGGCCATCTGTTCGGCATACTCGGCCGGCATGGTCGAGACCATAGGGGTGTCGAACGAGCCCGGGGAAATCGACACTGTCCGAATTCCCCATGGGGCAAGGTCGCGGGCCAGGGGCAGCGACATCGCCGCCACGCCCCCCTTCGACGCCGAGTACGCAACGCCACCGTCGACACCGTCGGTCGCCGCGATCGACGACGTCATGACGAGCACCCCACGTTCGCCGTCGGCGCCGACCGGTTCGAGTGAATGCATCTCCCACGCAGCAAGCCTGACCAGGTTGAAAACCCCGATCAGGTTGACTGCGACCACTCGCTCGAAACCGTCGAGCGGGTGCGGGCCACCTCGGCCGATCAGCTTGCGCCCGGCACCGACACCGGCACATGCGACCGCCACCCGGGGTGGCCCGATCTCCGCGCGGAGGGCTTCGAACGCCGCCTCCATCGACGCTGCCGATGCGACATCACACTCGATGAACGCGCCCCCGAGCTTGCTCGCCAGCCGGACGCCACGGTCGGCGTCGAGATCGAGGATGCCGACCCTCGCACCGGCCTCGGCCAGACACTCGGCCGTTGCCGCACCCAAACCGGAGGCACCGCCGCTGATGTAGACCACCGTTTCGTCCAAGTCCATCGACTCACTCCTCTCCGACCACCACCGAGCATGTCAGACGCGGAGCACGAACCTAATCATCACTGAAGGTGACCCCGTCGTCGCGCTGGGCAACTGCATCTGGACGCACAAGAGCACCGCTGTGCCGGCCAAGTGAAGATGGTCCATGTCTGGACCGTGGCCGAGGGAAAGCTCGCAACGTGCCGGCAGCACATCGACACAGTCAAGGTACGCGGACTCCGCAAACGAACATCCCCTCACCAATCCCGCAGCACCGCTACGAGACTTTTCGGATCGTATCTAGTCGTCGTGGTCAGCTGGGGGTGCTGGGTCCAACCCGGCGCTCGGCGCTTCGAACCGGCCGATCAGTCCAGGCGCTGGAACCGGACCGGCTACAGTTGACGAGGTCTTCACCGGCGAGAAGAGAGAGATCACCCATGGGGCTCATTCAGGCAGCACTCGGCTCGATCGGCGGCACGTTGGCCGATCAGTGGAAGGACTTCTACACGGTGCCCGAAGGCCTCGCACCGACGGCCGCGTTGTTCGCGGCCGTACCTCGCGGCCAGAACGCAGGGCGCGGTTCCAACACCAAGGGCTCCGACGGTGTGATCACGAACGGCAGCCGCATCATTGTTCCCGAGGGCTACGGCCTCGTACTGATGGAACAGGGCATGATCACCGGCCTCGCCGCCGAACCCGGCGCCTACGAGTGGAACAGTGAGGCCCAGGACTCGCAGTCGATCTTCGCGGGCGATGGCATCCTGAGCCCGCTGATCAAGACGTCGTGGGAGCGCTTCAAGTTCGGTGGTCGTCCCGGCACCCAGCAGCGCGCTTACTTCGTGACGCTGAAGGAGTTGCCGAACAACCGCTTCGGCACCCAGTCGGAGATCTATTGGGACGACGCGTACATGAACGCCCAGGTCGGCGCGGTCACACGCGGCACCTACACGCTCAAGATCGTCGACCCCATCCTGTTCGTCAGGGCGTGGGTGCCGGCGAAGTACCTCGAGCCGGGCCAGGTCTTCGACTTCACCGACATCGAGAACGATGGCGCCGCGCAGCTGTTCAACGAGGTCGTCGGCTCACTCGCCCCAGCGTTCTCGATGTACACCAACGACCCGTCCAAGGGCAACCGCATCACCAAGATCCAGCAGGACTCGATCGGTTTCGCCCAGAGCCTCTCGGCGGCAGTCGAGAAGAATTACCAGTGGAGCACCGCGCGCGGGCTGACCATCGTGTCCACTGCGATCATCGCGATCGAGTACGACGAGGCGAGCCGCGAACTGCTCCGCAACGTGCAGCGCGCCGACGCGCTCTCCGGAGCCCGGGGCAACTCGAACCTGCAGGCGTCTGTCGCTGCGGGCTTCGAGGCTGCAGGCGAGAACACCGGCGGTGCCGGCCTCATCGGCCTCGGTATGGCCGCCGGGTCGGTGGGTATCGGAGGCCTGCAGCAGCCGGTACCGGGTATCGGCGCACAGAGCACACCGCCACCCGCGGCGGCAGCACCGATGGCCCCGCCTCCGCCGCCGGCGGCGGCACCCGCCGCAGCCGCCGAAGACCCGATGGCGAAGCTGGCCAAGTTCAAAGAGATGCTCGACGGTGGGCTGATCACTCAGGCGGATTACGACGCCGCCAAGAACAAAGTGCTCGGGCTCTGAGGCACTGAGGCCGCCGCGATGACGAACCTGCCACCCCCGGGAGAGGGTGCACAGCCGCCTCCGGGAGGTGGTGCCCGGCCCCCGGCCAACGACACGACAGTCGGGCCGCTGCCCAACCCGACAGCCAACCCGACCATCGACACCCGCAACGAGCGGCTCGGCGACGGTGTCAACCGATGCCCGAAGTGCGGATCGACCGAGATCCAGCTGCGCCCGTCGGTGGGCATGCTCGTGTGCCTGTTCTGCCGGCACGAATGGGCTGAGGCTCGCCTCGACGAGACGATCTCCAACGGTGACCTCACAACCCTCAGCGGCACGACGATGGGTTCGGGCGCTGCCAACATCGACACCGGTGCGGGTTCGCTGATCACCATGAAGTGCGCCGGCTGTGGCGCCGAGGTCGTCGTCAACACCGCTGAGCAGATGGGCGCGCGCTGCCACTGGTGCCGCCACGTGCTGACGGTCAACGAGCAGGTGGCCAACGGCGCGGTGCCCGACGCGGTGTTGCCCTTCGCGATCACACACGACGCTGCGATGGAGAAGATCCGCGAATTCGCCGGGAAGCGACGCACGTTCGCGGATCGAGCGTTCGTGAACGGCTTCAAGCCCGAGAACGTCGTCGGCGTCTACATGCCCTACATGGTGGTCGACGGCAACGTGAGTGCCGACGTCGTCGGCTCCGGCGAGGTCGAGACGCGGCGGTACACGCGAGGCTCGGGCGACGATGAGGAAACGTTCTACGACGCCGACGTGTACCAGGTGCAGCGACACGTGGACTTCACGGTCGACGACCTGACGATCGAGGCGTCGTCCGAGCGGGGGCAGATGAACTCCGCGCTGAACACCAACAACGTCATCAACACGATCCTGCCGTTCGACACCGAGAACGCTGTGAAGTGGAACGCGAGCTACCTGACCGGGTTCACTTCCGAGAAGCGCGACCAGGACGTGGACAAGATGTCACCGCTCCTCGAGAACCAGTTACTGTCCATCGCCCGTTCGCAGGTCGCGTCGAGTATCGGTCAGTACGACCGGGGTGTGCGCTGGGAGCGCGAACGGGTGCAGGTGCACGGCACTCGCTGGGTAGCGATGTACCTGCCGGTCTGGCTCTACTCGCACTTCCAGGAACGTGACGGCAAGAGCATGGTGCACTACATCGCGGTCAATGGGCGCACCGGCGAGGTGATGGGCAGCGTGCCGGTGTCCACCGGGAGACTGCTCGCCGCGGCGCTCACCGTCGGCACCGTGATCGAAGGCATCGTGATCGCGATGCTGGGAGCGTCCAGATGATCGCCATGTTGCTGTCCGAGCACGCATCGGGCGCACTCGTTGCGGCCAGCAGCAGCGGTCCGACGTGGCTGCTCGTCCTCGGCCCTGCCGGGGCGGGCGGGTTGTACTTCGCGTTGTGGAACTACTACCGCAACACCAGCAAGTCGCACAGCTTCGAGAGCGAGACACGTATCGAGGCCAAACCTGTCACCGGCCAGGACACGAAGGTCAACGAGATCAAGGACACCAAGAGGTCGGGCATCGACGGCGCCAACGGCACGGCGCATCGCACACGGGTGCAACGACTCGATCCGTGAGCTGACCAGGCGTCAAGCAGCGGAGGGTCGTGTCGAACAACTGCGTGAAGTGCCGCTGGATCAGATGAGTCCGCCCCCGACGTCGACAACGTGGTCGTTGGCGTCGATGGCAGTGAACAGCGCCCAGTCGATGGGCTGGTCCGGGAAACGGTCGGCTTCACCGCTGGGAATGGCGAGCGTGATGGCGGTTCCCGTTGTGGCGTCTGCAGTGAGTTCCCACACGTCGTTGCCCTTCTTGAAGCGGACTTGGACCCTGGCTGCCGACGCAGGTAGACCGTCGATCAGCGTGAGGTTCACCTGATCGCCGACGCGGTTGGTCGCGAAGCGAGTGCTCCCTGTGATGCCGGTGACACCGATGATTCCGTCACGCTCGACGATGCTCATCTCGAGACGCAGCGCAGTTGGAACGGCGGGCGGATTCACCGTGACCATCACAGTGCCAGCGTTGGAAGTGGGCGCGGCGACGATGCTGCACTGCTGCCCGATGACGGGTAGGGCGATGGCTCTGATCGCGATGTCGACAGCAGTTGGACCGATCGGCACGGAGAAGATGAAGCCCGGGGCTGCCAGGTTCTGAGCCGAGGCCGGGCCACCGAGGTAGATGGTGTCGTGAGTGACCGTCTCGGTTTCAGGCGGGCACGCCGGGGTCACACCCGACCCTTCGATTGTCGTGGCCGGGGTGGTGTCGACGACTTCGGCGGAAGTGGTGTTGCCGGACACGAATGAGGTGTCGGGCGTTGCGGCCGAGTGTGCCGGCGCTACCGGCGGGTTGTCGCGCGTGGCGAGGACGACAGCGAGCCCTCCGATCAGCACGACCGCCGAGGCGCCGACGAGCACGCGGGATCGGTACGCGGAACGCCCGAGCTCGGCTGGCGGCCAGTCGAGGTCGATGAGGTCGAGGTCGGCCACGCGATGATCCGACGGTGCGAGCGCCGTCCGGTCGGCGATGGCGTCGTCGAGTGTCGGCCGGTAGCGGACGAGACGGTCCTCGAGGCTGGGCGTGGTGCGGCTCATGGTGTGGTGCCTTTCGAGAGGGTGCTACGGAGGTGGCGCAGCCCGCGCCGCAGGTGTGACCGCACGGTGACGGCCGGCGTGCCGGTGATCCGGCCGACTTCAAGTGGGGTCCAGCCATAGACGTGCACCATCAGCACGGCGAGGCGCTGCTGGTCCGGCAGCAGGCGAAGGGCACCGGCGAGGTCACCATCGATCAACGATCCCGAGTCCGGCCCACCGGTCGGTTCGGACGGGAAGACCACCGGACGTCCGCGGCTGATGGCTCGGCGTGCCTGGGTCTGCCCGACCCGGTACAGGTAGCCGGCCGGGTTGGACATCGCGTGAAGGCGACCCCAGTGCTCCCACGCCCAGGCGAGTGCCGCATCAGTGGACTCGCAGCCAATGTCGACGCCGTACTGGGAGCTCATCACCCGCCGCAGTCGTTGGCCATCGGCGCGCACGAACTCGTCGAACGCCCGCTCCGCCTGGTCCGGTTCCACAGTCACATCCAAGAAAGCATTGGCACACGCCCAGCGTTGCACCCCTCGTCACGCTGGGCCGGAATGTTGCACGCTCGTTGACATTCCGGCCCAGCGTGGGTGCGATCGGCAGTGCGAACCCTGTCAGCCGACAGGGGCGGCGACGGTGGTGTTTACTCCTACGTCTGCCTTGACTGCTTCGGCCAACTCTCCGCCGAGTTCCGAGCCATCGGCGGCCAACCAGTCGATCGTGATGGGTCCAGCTGGAAGGTTCATCATCAGGTTCACCATGAAGAACCTTGCCTCGGGGGCCCCGGCGAAGGCCACGGTGTCGAAGATCAATGGAGGGTTACCGGCGGCGGTGATCCGCACCTGCGTCGCTTCGACCGGGACCATGCCACCGACGACGAGTTCTCCGTCGACCCCCAGATTCTGTCGAGCGATGACGGCGGGCCGTCCCCCGGTTGGGTCGATGTAGTCGATCCCCACCAGCAGCTTGCCGCCGACCCGGGCGTAGAGCAGACCGTTGCCGTTGTTGTCGTGTGCACCCCAGGGGCTGGCGAGCGGCGTGACCACCACGATGTACGGGATCGAGGCCGGCCCGGTGGTACGGCGGACACCGTCGGCGATCGTTGCCAGCTGGTCTGCCATTTCATCGGGGACCGCAACCCACACCAGCACGCCGGGCTGTTCCTGCCACACGACATAGGTGTGACCGGCGTCGTGGTACTGGATCCCGTCGTGACCGCGCACGACCATCGGTGAGGTCGCATTTGCTTCGTCGGGGATGCCGCCCAAGGTGTTGGCGTACTCAGCTGGGCTGACGTCGGTGAAAGTCGTACCCACCTCGATGTCGAGCGTTGTCACCGCTTGGTCGCCGGCAACAGTTGAGGGAGCTGCGATGTTGGTCGGGTAGGTCACCAGTCCTACGATGGCGATGCCTTCTATGCGCTGGCACGCACTGCCGTCGGCGGTGAGCCCCACGCATCGGATGATGCCGACCTGGTCGAGCACCTCCTGATTCACCACGGCAGTGCCGAGTGATTCGGGGCCGACGTAGAAGTCGGCGGTACCCGCAACCACCGGGAGCCGGTCGAGCGGAGCGCAGTTGATGTCGAAGCACGGCACCGACGATCCGGTCGGCGGCGCCAGAACGGTCGCAACGACGCCGGTGGGCAACACCGGCTGGGACTGGGCCACAGTGCCGGCGTCGTCGGAAGCAGGACGACCGGCCGCCGCCCACACCGCCGCCCCACCAGCGACGAGCAGTGCCGCAGCGGCGACGCCGACCAACCGCGTCCGGCCGGTGGATCGCGCCGTCGGGAACGCGGTGACGGTTGCCAGCGTCGATACCTCGTACGCGTCGTGGTCGTACGCGTCGTGGTCGCACGTGTCTCCCGCGAAGGTGCTGCTCTCGCCGAGGTGGGGAATGACGGCATGGCAGGCGGCACGGAGTCGCTGCTCGAGTTGATCGTCGGTGTGTAGGTCGGTGGTCATTGGGGAATCTCCTTCTTCAGACGTTTCAGGGCACGGTGCAACGTGGACTTCACGGTTCCGGCAGGCCAACCGAGCGACGTGGCGATGTCGCTTTCGGACCAGTCGAGCCAATACCGCAGCACGACGACGGCCCGTTCGCGTGCAGGCAACCTGGTGACCGCTATCCAGGTCTCGTCGATCTCCGGGTTCACCGTCACCGCAACGACCGGTGCCACGTACTGCGCCACGGTGCGACGACGACGGATCACAGAAATCGCATTGTTCACCACCGACCGATGCAGATACGCGACCGGGTCGGCCACTTCGCCGGCGCGTCGCTGCAGCCCAGCGAAACCTTCCTGCACCACCTCTTCGGCAAGCGAACGATCGAGCGTGATCGCCGCGGCAAGGTTCACCAAACGTCGCCGTTGCTCCATGAACAGCATCTCGACATCGACGACGTCATCGGCGACCGCACGACGCGACGCCCGCCGCTGAAGCAGCGGGTCATTCATCCCGGTCACAACCCTCTCGTCACGAACGTCCACATCATGACCTGACGCACAACCACCCGAATCGGTTCTCACTCGACCGCCGAGATGTCGAGGAACCGGGACAAACCTTCCGGCCGGTTGTGCTGATCAGCATCCGTTGACCTGACCGAAGTCTGGAACGACTTGCCGCCACCAAGCGGCAGGATCGCATCTTTGGGTTGGCTCCGAACTCGTCAAGTGCCGATGACACCACATGTCTCACATCATCTCGCGCAACAACCGTTTCTATGTCGTCGCCTACGGCGGGGTCGACCCTGTCACCGGTCGCGAACGCAGGCGATGGCATTCGGTTGGCACGTCGAGCGCTGGCGCCGACGCAATCGCGTCGAGCATCACCGAAACCAACCGTGTGCCGATCCAGCGTGGACGAAACGCGTTGACCCTGGGCGAGTACCTGACCAACACGTGGCTGCCAGAACGGCAACGTCGAGTTCGCGCCACCATCGCTTACCGGTACGAGTGGATGATCGAGCGCTACATCGCCCGACCGTCGGCCAGCATTCGCTGAGGTCGATTAGCACCGAACACCTCAACGACTTCTCCACAGCTCTCAACGCCAGCGGTGGCCAACACGGCGACGGGCTGGCCGCCAAGACCGTCCACGAAGTGCATCTCATCGTGCGCACCGCGCTCACCCAAACCACCGAGCAGGAGCTCACCCGTATCAACGTCGCGCTGCGCACCCAACGACCGCGACCGAAGCCCTTCCAGGCCGCGGACCTGAGACCTGGACCGCCACCGAGCTCACCATCTTCCTGGACACAGCCGGTGGGCATCGCCTCTACCCGGCGCTGCATCGCACTGCCACCACCGGGATGCGCTGCGGCGAGATCGCCGGGTTGCGATGGGGTGGCTGGAACTCCGGGATGCCCTCGATCAGCCACCCAAGCTTTGAGTGGTGAACACCTCGCTGCCGTCTACCGTTCCGACGAAGTTGCCTTCCAGCTCCACCACAGATGCTCCCGGGATCTCGCTCGTCGTGCCGGTCAGCATTGCTGCCCCACCGGCCTTGGTGGTGCCAGTGCACTCGACATCGATTTTGTCCACCCCATCTTCGACCTTCGTCGTGCACGTCAATGGACCGTCGAGCTCCTGACCCGCGTTCTTGAACTGCTCCTCACCCTGCTGTGTGGCGATATTGCGCACTACGGTTTCGGCTGCATCGTTCGTGGCTTCACCGGCGGCGTCACCAACTGCGGTCGCTGCGGAGCGGAGGTCGGAGCTGACGGAATCCGTGGTGTCACTACTGCATCCTGCAACAGCAAGGGCAGCTACCAGCATGGTTCCGGAGAGGTACTTGGTCATCATCATGCAGTCTGTGTTCCCTGGAACCCGCGAAATCAAACCATCGGCAGACAGCAGCGATCGGCGTCCATGGACCGCACTGCGTTTCGCGGTCGGCGCCAGCAAATGGCACATCGTCGTCATCAATAGCGAATGCGTCCACTCCACCACCGGCGCATCATCCGCACCCTCACCATCAACCTCGAACGGATGTGTGACGCGCCAAGGCTGAGCGGGGTCGCTGAGGGCTTGCAGGCCGTGCGCGACAGCGCGGTGGATCTGCTGCCCAAAGCGACGTGCGCGCAGGCGAGCCGTACAGAAGCTCTCCCGTCGCAGGACTTCATGCCGACGGGCTCGTTCGGCAACCTGATCGCCCTGCCCTTGCATGGTGAGCGCCTCGAGCACGGAGCGACGGCGTTCCTCGATCCGACCACAATGGCGCCGTGGCCCGATCAGTGGGCGTTCTTGTGCTCGATCGCGCGACTCGCGCCTGACGCAGCGGTGGCGCTCGCCGAGTCGATGCGGCCGGTTGACGCCGGACCCAAGCTGACTCTCGCGGATCTGGCACGAGCCGGTGGGCCTCCGCCTCCGGTGATCATCCGGGCACAGCCCAGCGCTGCACTGTCGATCGAGCGGTCGGGTCTCCCACCAGCGCTCATTGCCGCGCTGAAACACTTGGCGTCGATCCACAACCCAGAGTTCTACGAGAAGCAGCGATTGCGCTTCTCAACCTGGGACACTCCGCGGTTCATCCGCTGCTACACCGAAGACCTCGAATGGCTCCACCTACCGCGTGGTCTCGTCGAACAAGTCTCCGACCTCATCGCCAGTCTCGCCAGCAGCCTCGACGTTCGAGATACCCGGCCGGAACACTCGGCAGTCGGTATCAAGTTCGTCGGTTCGCTTCGGCCACAACAAACAGCCGCGGTCAACGCGGTCGTGCCGCACGATCGAGGCGTCATCGTTGCCCCGCCCGGAACCGGCAAGACGATCATGGCCTGTGCCGTCATCGCCCATCATGACCGTCCAACACTGGTCCTTGTCGATCGCAAGCCGCTCCTCGAGCAATGGCGTGACCGCCTCCAGGAACACCTCGGACTCGAACCCAGTCAGATCGGGACAATCGGAGGCGGCAAGGACGTGCAAACCGGAGTCGTCGATGTCGCCATGATCCAAAGCGTCGCCCGCCGCGAACGGCCGGCCGAACTGTTCCATCGATACGGCCTTGTCGTCATCGACGAATGCCATCACATACCCGCTGTCTCGTTCGAAACCTGCGTCCGCCACGCCGACTCACGGCGATGGCTGGGCCTGACCGCGACCCCGTACCGTCGCGATGGTCTCGAAGGCATCATCGCGCTCCAATGCGGCCCGACCCGCTATGAGATCACTCCGAAGAACGCCGTAGACCAGGTGCTCGTTCGACGAGAGCTGATCGTCCATGAAACGCGCGCCGAGGTGACCGAGGAGGAATCAAACTCGATCCAAGCGGTGTTCGGCGCGATCGTGGAGGATGGCCAGCGCACCGACCAGATCTGCGACGACATACACAAGGCTGTCACCGCGGGCCGAATCTGTCTCGTGCTGACCCAGCGCACCGACCACATCGACGCGATCGTCGACCGTCTCACCCAACTCGGTGAGGTAACCCCTCGTGCTCAGAGGGGGACTCGGCACGAAGGCCAGGGCCGCGGTAGCCGCTGCCATTGCGTCCCGCGCCGATGCGTCCGGAATCGTGCTCGTCGCGACCGGGTCCTACCTCGGCGAAGGATTCGACTGGCCAGAACTCGACACCTTGTTCCTTGCCTTCCCGCTCGCATTCAAAGGACGCGTCGTTCAATACGTCGGTCGCCTTCTACGAACACACGCCGGCAAACACCACGTCGAACTCCACGACTACGTCGACGTCCGCATCCCTGTGCTCGATCGCATGCACGCCAAACGGCTGCCCGCGTACGCCACCCTCGGCTTCGACATCCCCACGAAACGCATGCGCACCACGGCGCCCCGCTTCCGCGTGCCCGTCGTCAAGAATGACGTCGATGCAAGCTGACGACGAAACAATCGACGAGATCATCGAACGGGTGACCGTCGACGCCTACGGCGACGAGGGCTACTCGTCATTCGCGCAAGCCTTCGAAGACGAAATCGACTTCCCACTCGACGCAACCCTCATCGGTGTCAACGTCAAGATCCGCTCGGTCGACTTCGACGGCCACGAACGGCGCGGCCTGGAGGCTGTGATCACACGCAATGGCGAGACCCACCGAGTTTCGCTCCCCGACCTTGTGCTGCCGACCGGTCCCGCGCTGTTGCTCACCAACGCGTACCGGCGATGGCTCGGCATCAGCTGAGACGCCCGCGAGCTACGCGGGTCCAGCCAGGCTGAGGGAGCCGACGGCATCAGCTCGACGTGTTGAGCAACGGTGACGCCGAGAGCGTTCGCATCAACCACAGTTCGCTGCCGGTGGACCTTGATGGGCTCGGACTGGGTCGTGGAGACCAACCGACTCTCGCACCGTGAGCCGTAGCGTCTTGGGGGTGCTGGCCGGATGGGCTGACATCGCCTCATCTAAGTGATGCGTGTACGCTATCAATATGACTTCGACGGCCGAGCTGATCAGGATTGCACGGTCGCAACGCGGCCTATCCCAGCGCGCGCTGGCCGCCCGGGCCGGAGTGGAACAGTCGACGATTGCTCGAATCGAAAACGGCGACGCCGATCCGTCCTTCTCCACCGTCGCTCGACTGCTGGACGCAGCGGGATTTCACCTTCCTGCGCCTGAGCCCCTCCTGCCCACACTTGCCGAGGCGGCACTCGGGGACGACGAACTCGACTGGACAATGATCCGCGCCGTCGCCGACCGAGCAGCACACCATCCAGCCGACGTCGAGTTGATGATCGGTGCAGAGCCACCCGCCAATGCGAGCCTCACCGCCCGAACCATCCTCGCTGCGATCGCAGCGTTCGTCTCGGAAGAACGGCCCGGTCGGCTACCTGGATGGGTCCGGCACACCAAGCCGTTGCAGCAGCGATGGCACCTGCCCGGAACACCACGAATGATCGAGCGAACGATCACCGGCACACCGGCACACCTCGCCCGCTACAACGTGTGGCTACGCGCAGATGCATTGAGAAGGGTCTGAAGTTGAGCGGACACGGCCGGCCTCTCAATTGGGCCGACATCGAAACGTGCCTGCGCGACCTCGGCGACGAACTCATGCGTCGGAAGGTCGGCCGACGCTCGATCGTGATCGTCGGGGGCGCCTTTGTCGCGCATCGACACCTTCGCGAGGCCACCACCGATGTCGATGTCGCTGGTGGGATCGACGCCGCGATGACCGAGGCCGTCGCGGCCGTCGCTGATCGCCACGGACTCGAAGCCGATTGGCTCAACGACCGAGCGAAGCCGTGGCTGCCAGCAACGTTCGACCCAGCCACCTGCCGGGCCGCGTTCGCTCATGGTGATCTCGAAGTACTGCTTCCACCAGTTGACACTGTGGTCCTGATGAAAATCGCCGCGGGAGGCCGCTCAGCGAACGACCAGCGCGATCTCCGCGGGCTGTGGCCCGACTCGTCCTTCGCCACGCCGACCGATGCTGTTGCGGCGTTCTACATTGCGTATCCGAATGAACAACCTGACCCATTCCTAGTGAATTGGCTCGCTGGAGTGGTCGGCTTCGACGAACACGAGCTCGACTGAACCGGCGGAGAGGCCCTCGGGTGAGAAGGCCCGCCTCGTCGGGTTCTTGGCGACGAACATGGGACAGAACCCCAATGAGAGTGGGTCGGGGATTCGTGGTTCTACGGGCGGGGGCAGGGGCAGCCGCCACCCTTCGCGGCTCGCAGTTCCTTCATCGACTGGTGTCTCGACGAGTGGATTCGATCGACGATCGGCCGACCAAGATCCGGTCCACGTTCTGCAAGCACGTCAATTCGATCGGTGACGGCTTCTCGTTGATCCCCCTGTGTCGAACGACGTTGGGAAGGCTCAGCAGCGTGAATCGAATCGACTCGGGTATCACTACATCCGCCTACACGACCTTCGAGAGGAATGCCTTGGTCCGTTGGTGCTGCGGGTTGTCGAGCACCTCATGAGGTGGACCCTGTTCGACGATCTGGCCGGCGTCCATGAAGACGACCTTGTTGGCGACTTGGCGGGCGAAGCCCATCTCATGAGTGACCACGATCATCGTCATGCCCGAGTTGGCGAGATCGAGCATCACCGAAAGCACCTCGCCGACCAGCTCGGGATCGAGCGCCGAGGTGGGTTCGTCAAACAGCATCAGCCGAGGTTCCATTGCGAGTGCTCGTGCAATCGCCACGCGTTGCTGCTGCCCGCCGCTGAGTTGGCGTGGGTAGCTGCCCTCCTTGGCCGACAACCCAACCTTGGCGAGCAGTTCGCGGGCACGGGCGACGACCTCATTGCGAGGCTGTCGCAGGACATGCATGGGTGCTTCGATGATGTTCTCGAGCACGGTCATGTGCTGGAACAGGTTGAAGCTCTGGAACACCATGCCAATCGATGCCCGCTGCTTGCACACGTCGCGATCCTTCATCTCGTGGAGCCGGCCACCTCGCTCGCGATAGGCGAGCAACTCGCCGTACACATACACCCGTCCCCTGTTGATCTTCTCGAGGTGGTTGATGCAACGCAGGAACGTGGTCTTGCCCGACCCGGACGGCCCGACCAGGCAGGTCACTTCGCCGGGTTGCACCTCGAGGTCGATGCCGCGAAGGATCTCCGTCGAGCCATACGACTTGTGGATCGCCTCCGCTCTCATTGCGGGCTCGGTCATTGGTCGTCCTTAATGGTCGAAGGCGCCGCTTGTGTTGGCCTGGGCGGTCGGAGACGAGCGACGTTGTGCACCCATCGGCGAGTGAGGGACGGTCCTGTGGAGTGGTTCACTCCAGGAGAGAAGTGTCGCTCGAGGTAGTGCTGGCCGACGGTGAGCACGGACGTGATGGCCAGGTACCAGATGCTCACAACAATCAGCAACGGCATCGTTTGGAACGTCCGGGCGTAGATCGCCTGGGCCGCGTACAGCAGATCGGCTAAGGCGAGGACGCTCACGAGTGAGGTCGTCTTCAACATCAAGATCGTCTGGTTGCCGAGCGGCGGCACGATCAGCTTCATCGCCTGCGGCAGCACGATGCGTCGCAACGTCAGCATTGGTGAGATGCCCAGGGCCTTGGCAGCTTCCGACTGGCCGCGGTCGATACCGGAGATGCCACCGCGTACGATCTCGGCGGTGTAGGCGCCTTCGTTGAGCCCAAGGCCAAGGATCGCGACGGCGAACGGCGTGATCACGTCGTTGGCATTGCCAGAGAAGAAGGTCGGCCCGAATGGGATGCCGAACGAGATGCTGGGATAGAGCGCCGACAGGTTGTACCAGAAGATCAGCTGAACCAGCAGTGGCGTACCACGGAAGAACCAGATGTAGACCCACGCGCCTCGCGACAGCACCGGGTTCGGTGACAACCTCATGATCGCCAGCGCGACACCGATCGCAACCCCGAGCCCCTCGGCGACCACGGTGAGTAAGAGGGTCAGCTTGACGCCGTCGAGGATCGGTTGGCTGAACAAATAGTCGCTGACGATGCCCCAGCGGAAGCGTTTGTTGGTCACCAGCGACACCGCGAACACGGCGGCGCTCATCACCACCACGAGAATCGCGACCCAGCGGCCGGGATGCCGGAGAGGCACCGCTGCACTGGTCAGGACACCCGGCGGGGGAGCCGATGTCGGGTTTTTCCCCGACATCGACTCCCGATCGTTGCTAGTTGACTCCAGCATTGACAGTCGCCGTGGTCAGCATCAGCTCCTGCAGGTTCCAGGTGGTGAAGATGTCCAGCAGCGCACCGCTGTCCATCAAACCTTGGATTGCGGTCTGCATCGGTTCCGCCAGATCATCCTTGCGCAACACCAGACCGTTGATGTCCTGACCTTCGTTCGGGCGCAGAATTACGTCGAGGGCTCCGTCGGAGCTCTGGGCGATAGCGAGTGCGGCGTGGTCGGACAGGATGGTCAGGTCGGCGCGACCTGATTGCACGGCCAACACGCAGGCGCTCTGGTCCGGATAGATCTGCCCATCGATCGCATCTTTGCCGTCGGCGACGCAGGTGTCGCTGAGGCCTTGGATCGCATCGGCCATCGTCGTGCCCTTCGCAACTGCAACGGCATGGCCGCACAGGTCAGTGGCATCAGCCAGCTCGGGGAACTTCCCGGTCTGGATCAGGTAGCCACGAGACGAGGTGAAGAAGTCGACGAAGTCGACGACCTTCTGACGTTCGACTCGGTCAGCGAAGCCCGACAGCGAGCCATCGAAGCGACCGGCTTCGATTCCTGGGATGATCGCGTCGAACTTCGACGGCACCATCTCGACCTTGATGCCGAACACGATCGCCAGCGCATTGGCCAGGTCGACCTCTGCGCCGACGAGTTCGTTGGATTCGTTGTAGAACTCCAACGGCGGATCAGTGGGATCGGTCGCAAGGGTGAGGACTCCCTTGTCGAGGATGTCCTTGGGCAGCGAATCGTGGAGGGCCTGGTTGAACTCGATGCCGGCTGGACCGGCGGCGACAGTGGTGTCGGCCATCACCTCGGTCATGGCTGTCGAGTTGGCTGTCGTCACCGCAGGTGAGGCGGTGCTGTCGTTGTCGCTGCCGCACGCTGTTGCCAGGAGGGCGAGCGTGACAGTTGCGGCCACGAGAGCCTGACGATGGCGGCGGGTGCTCCATCGGCACCGCTCTGGTTGTTCATTCTTCATTGCCTGTTCCCCTTTGTTGTGGATTCGTGATTGCCGAACGAGCCGGTCAGTCGAGGTCGCGACGGGTGAAGTCGTCGAAGGTTTCGCGCCGGAGCACCAGGCGCGGAGCGCCGTCGCGAGCGAACACGATGGGCGGGCGGCGGGCGCCGTTGTAGTTGTTGGCCATGGTGAGGCAATAGGCACCGGTGACCGGTACTGCGAGCAGGTCGCCGACACACGGGTCGCGAAGCTCGACTCGATCGATGAGCTGATCGCCCGACTCGCAGTGGCGGCCGACGACCGTGCACATCTCGCCACCACCGACACGATCGGCGATGGTCGCCTCGAAGCGTTGGCCATACAACGACACCTCGAGGTTGTCGCTCATTCCCCCATCAACCGCGACGAACGTGATCTCGCCACGCTTGACCGTGACGACGCGATACAGCGTGACGCCGGCCTCTGCCACGAGCGACCGACCGGGCTCGATCATCAATCGTGCCGTCGACGGCAGCAGTTGACGCGCCGCCGCCGTGAGCGTGTCGAGGTAGGTCTCGACGCTGATCGGGTGGTCGCGGTAGGTGTACTTGGCTCCTAGCCCGCCGCCGAGGTTGTAGACGGCGAACTCGCCGAGTTTGGCGATCGCCTCGACGGCAGCGGTGAACGGTTCGGCGTCCATCACCTGCGAGCCGATGTGCACATGCAACCCATCGAGGCGAAGATGGTCGCTGCCGCGCAGCCGGGCGATGGCCTGCTTCGCCGCGGCCGGCGCGAGACCGAATTTGCTGGAAGTGTGACCGGTGACGACAGCAGCATGTGTGTCGGGCAGAACGCCGGGGATGACGCGGACCAGTACCCCTTGCTCGCCTTGCGTCTTCTCGAAGAGCCTCTCCAGCCGATCGATGTCGTCGAAGCCGTCGATGACGATCGTGCCCACGCCAGCGCGCGCCGCCATAGCCAGTTCCTCGTCGGTCTTGGCATTGCCGTGTAGCACCATCCGGCCGGGCTCGACTCCGCCGGCCAACGCCATCACGATCTCGCCACCCCCGGACACGTCGGCACCGAGGCCCTCCTCGGCCAGCAGTCGATAGATCCCTGTATGCGGAAGGGACTTCGATGCCCACACCACCAGCGAGTTGGGCCACCGCGCTGCGAGCCCGTCGACGTACATCCTGGCGCGGCTCCGCAGCGCCGCCTCATCGATGATGAGCGCCGGCGTGCCGAATGCTGCTGCGAGCTCACCTGCATCGCAGCCACCCAGCAGCAACATCCCCGCGTCACCGAGTGCCGTCCCAATTGGGAAAAGCCCGAGCAGGGCGTCTGTCGATGCGGGCGAGGAGGTGACAGTCACTGCAAGTCACCGTACGCTCGGGGCTTACTCGAGAGCTTTAGCCGATCAGATGGGATATGGACCGAGCGTTAGCGGATCGGCCAAACGAGTCGTCGGCTACCGATGACTGTCAGTGAGCCGTCTCCTGGGCGGCGCGCAGCACACGCAGAGCGTTGGTCGTCGCCAACTTCGTTCTATCCATAGCTGACCAGTGGCGCATCCGGAGAGCGTCGAACAGCGCGGGATAGCAGCTGACGTCGTGGAGCCCCTGGGTCACCGTTGGCGTGCCGTCGAAGTCTCCCCCGATTCCGACATGGTCGACCCCGGCGACTTCACGCACGTGTTCGAGGTGGGCAACGACATGGTCCATGGTCGCAACGGGCGGCGCAAGCCCGGCGGAGCCCTCGCCGATTGTAGGCGCCACGAACTCCGGGACGAACGTCACCATGCAGAGCCCGCCGTTACCTCGCAGGGTCGTGAGAACATCGTCGGGCACGTTGCGCGCCACATCGCAGAGTGCCCTCGCGGAGGAGTGGCTGAACATCACCGGCGCTGACGACACCGCCATCGCCTGACGCATCACCTCTGTCGAGACGTGTGACAGATCGACCAGCATTCCGATCCGATTCATCTCACGAACCACGTCCTCACCAAACGCGCTGAGGCCACCGTGGACCGGGTGATCGGTGGCCGAGTCGGCCCAATCGGTGTTGTCGTTGTGTGTCAGCGTCATGTACCGGGCGCCAAGGTCGTACATCATCCGGAGAACAGCCAACGAGTTGCCGATGGAGTGGCCACCCTCCATCCCGATCAACGATGCGATCCGCCCTTCGGCACACACCCGCGTCACTTCGTCGGCGGTCGTCGCCAGGGCCAGATCACCCGGAAAGCGCCGCACCATCCGATGCACGAACTCGATCTGTTCGAGCGTGGCGACGACCGCCTCTGCCGCCGGCAAGGTCGACGGTACGTAAACAGACCAGAACTGTCCAGTCACGCCGCCGGCGTGCAGACGGGGGATGTCGGTGTGTAGCCGTGGAACCACCTCGCCAAGGTCGATGATGTCCAGGTCGTACTCGCACAGCTTCCGCATCGCCCACGGGAGGTCGTTGTGGCCATCGATCATGTTCATCACAGTAGGCAGCGAGCGGCCTGTGGCCGTCAGCCGATTCCACTATGGTCGGCTCGTGACATTGTCGGATCCGCACACGGGTGCGGAACTCCGCTATCCCGAGCCGACCACGGTCCGCCACCTACTCGAGTCGATGGGGTCCCCGATGCTGCGTGTGCTCGCAGCGCCTCGCGGTACCGATCTCCGCGTGCGCTCGACAGTACTGTTCGATCCGCTCGACGAACTCACCCAAGAGCCCGACGCAATGCTCCTACTGGCCGGCGTGCGACCCGACGAATCGTTGGCGATCGACATAGCTCGGGCCGCTGTTGCTGCTGGCTCATGCGCGATCGTGGTCAAGCGTCGAGGCGCAGACGTCACCGGCTTGATCACGGAAGCGTCGATGCTCGGCCTCCTGGTGCTCGCCGCCGCCGACGAGGTGCCTTGGCGTCATCTCGACGGACTTCTGCTCTCGCTGCTCGGATCCCAAGGATTGGTCGATGAGTCATCGACGGGAGCAGGTGACGAACTGTTCGAGCTGGCGAATGCGATCGCGGCTGTCATCGGTGGCTCGGTCGCGATCGAGGACATGGATCGCCGAGTGGTGGCCTACTCGTCGGTGGCCGACCAGCGGATCGACGCGCTCCGGGAGCAAGGAATCCTCGATCGAAGAGTCCCCGAGATGGATCGCAACCTCGCACAGTACCGACAGGTCCTCGGCGCCGAGGGCGTCATTCGCTTCGCAGAGAAGCCCGACGAGTTAGCGCGCTCGGCGATCGCGATCAAGGCCGGCGCCAGACCCCTCGGCACCATTTGGGCGATCGAGTCCGAAGGGGGGATCGACGATGCCGGCACACGGGCGCTGATCGAAGGAGCGCAGCTCGCCGCGCTCAAGATTCTGCGCAGCCTGAATGCGAGCGGACTCGAGCTTCAATTGCGCGAGGGCGCTCTGCTACGAGCGCTCGACGGCTCACAGGCCGGCGCAGAAACGGCATTTCGGCTCTCGTTGCCGGGTGGCGCACCCATTGCGCTGCTCGGCTTCGCTGGCGTGGCCGACGAGCACGGTGTCCTCCCGTTGGTCACTCACTTGGCCAGCGTGCTCAGTCGCCACATCTTTGCCTACCGGCCCGACGCCTCCGTCGCAACGACCCCTGCCGCCGTGTACGTGTTGCTCCCGGGCAGCGATCTACCGGCAGCGACGCGATTCGCGATCGCTGGCCACTCGGCGACACGCGCGTCGTTCTCGGAACAGATTCGCGTCGCGATCGCACACACATCGTCGGATCCGACCGAACTCCCAGCGATGCGCCGCGAGGTCGACGACATCTTGCGCGTCACCACTCGTCGGACGACTCTCCCAGCTGTCGCCCGCCTCGAACAGGTGCACACCCACGTGCTGCTCGCCCACATCGCCGACCTGCTCGTGCACGAACCCCGCCTCCGTCACCGTGGGGTCGCGGCGATGCTCGACCACGACCTTGGCCACGAAACGGACTATGCGAACTCAGTGAACGCCTGGTTGGGCGCGGTCGGCGACGTCGCGTCCGCCGCGGCTCAACTTGGTGTGCACCCCAACACGCTGCGCTACCGGCTTCGAAGGGCGACCGAGCTGTTCGACCTCGCGCTCGAAGAGCCCGACGACCGGCTCTCGGTCTGGCTGCATCTACGCATGCTGACGTGAACGTCAAATGCTCGAGTTCACGTTGGCATTGAATCGGACGTGGCGGACCATGCCAGAAACTCGAATGTCACGGTGGGCCCGCCGCCGATCGAGTCGCCGAGGGCGAGCGAGCCGCCCGAGGAATGCGCGAGTGGCGTCGCGATGGCGAAACCCCATGCCGCTACCGGGGCGGGAAGTGTCTCCACGCCAGAAGCGCCCTGTGGCGCGTTCCTTGTCCTGGTCGCTGAGCCCGGGACCGTGGTCGATGACGACATCCGTGCCGAACCGCTTTCAGATCGCCCGTCGTTGCCGAGCCAGTTCGAGAAACTCCTCGCGAAACGCCGTTTCGCGGCCGGCAGCCCGCGAACAGCACTAGAAGAACCAATAGAAGTCGGGCCTGTGAACGACAAAGCCCTGGCCCGCCGTAGTGGCTGACCAGGGCTTTCTTAGTGGCGGGGGCAGGATTTGAACCTGCGACCTTCGGGTTATGAGTGCACCGACGCCCGTGGGAGCTGGCCGGTGCTCGTCGGCGTTTCCCCTGATGAACGAGCGAATCGGCGCCGCCGAGCAGCGCTGTCGTAGGTGCCAGTAGGCGGTCGTTGGTGCTCGTCGGGTTGTACGACTGTTGTACGAGACACCACCCGAGCGGCGTCACCACGCTCGTCTGCACTGGTGGGTGCGAGTCGTGCTGACGCGGTGCTGACGGCGGCCGGTCAGGCCGCGTCGTCGCGGCCGAGGTGGATCGGCACCCGGCGGTCATCGTCGTCGAACACGGCAACGAGCTCCAGACGTGCGCCGAGCGCTTCGAGGTACTGCCGCAGTGTCGACACGCGCACGTCGTCAGAGTGCTCGAGCTTGGAGATCGCCCCCTGAGTCACATTGAGACGGCCAGCAAGCTCGGCCTGGCTGATCGCCTCACCGTGACGAAGCGCATACAGCCGGATCTCCTCCAGCGTCTCGGCGCGCAGACCGGCGAGACGCTCAGCTGCGCCGGGCGTGGCGACCACGGTGCCTCGGAGTTCGGAGAACTTGGTTCGTGCCAAAAGATCAATCCGTCCTCTTCGAACTCCCGGAGGTACTCGTCGAACAGTTCATCAGCAAGCGGCACCGCCCACTCGTACCAGTCGTTCCACGCACCCGACGTGTCGCCACCGAGCAAAGGGATCGCTTGGCGGCGCAGTTCGAGGGCCAACATCACCCGCAAGACACGCGACACCGTGCCCGGTCACGCTGGCCCTGCCTGGCTGCCGCGTGCGGCTTCAGCGCGCTCCCTGATAGTCAAGCGCTGGCGACTATGGCCTCGAGACTTGTGACAACTGCGGCGATCCTGTCACCCAACGGTGGCCATTGCAGGCTCGTTCGTTCCAACCACTTGTCAACTTCTGCCGCCTCCCAGCTGGATCGGCTCTCCGTGTAGTTCGTAGTCCTGTCGCACTCGAGGTCGGCCAGACGCACTCTGATCTCGGCGTCGGTGACGGTTTGCGACGCCAAGAACTGGGATGCGGCCTCATCTCGGCTCGAGAACGAGTACCCAACGTCCGTCATGCATGCGCTCCACCGACGTTCAGCTTCGAGTCCTTCGCTGCTCGTCAGGTAGGCATAGACGCTCCGGTCGAGTTCGTCGACGAGGAGTTGGTAGTCGTTGATCACGGGGTCGACGTCGACGTATGCCTCCTTGATCGCAATTGTGGCGCAGCCGGTCGAGGAGTCAGTTTCTGTGCCGCTGAGCGCCTCGAGATAGCCGGACGAGGTGTCAGTGTTCTCGTCGATCACTTGTGGTTGCGGTGGAGCGTGGTAACCGAGGGATTTGGCGACCTCTTCGTTGAGCGGGTTCAACGCCCGATAGAACTCGATGCGCTTCTCGTCTATGTACCGTCGCGGCGTGAACGAGTAGCCTCGAGCCTGCATACATCTCTGAGTGCCTTCTTGCCAAACGCGGTATGCCAAGGCGAACATTTGGTCCATTTCAGACCTGAGCGGGACAAGCTCCCGCCATTCCTGACCGACGGGATACTGAGACGGTGATTGGCTTTCCAGAACTGGCGCGGCAACCGAATTGTCGGAGGTCGGGGGACTTGACGGTGATTGAGGATTGTCGGACAACTCAGTCCGATCCGGCGTTGTCTGAAAGTCGCGACTCTCGGTAGCGTCCGTGCTGCACGCGCCGAACAGTGCAGTCGAAACGACAATAGAAATGACGAGACTGCGCCGCTTGAAGGAGCCGTCCGATCGCCGCAACTGGATCGTCCAGACCGAACGAATTGCGGGGTCGGGCGGCAAGCTCCGCATTTCGACTGTGTCCGAGACCACCGGTGTTCTAGCAGCTTCCATTCGTCGCGAAGAACGACGAAGACGCCCAGGTGGAGGTGGAATCGACGACCCACGTTGCACCGCTGTAGGGAGCATTGATCAACGTTGAGCCCGTCTGGTTCAGACCTTCTCGGAAGCAGACTCGAACGTAGGAAGATTCCCGGGAGCGGCCGAAGCCGACGTTGTTGTTCACGGTCACACTGTTCGAGTAGCTGACCCCGGTCAAGTTGATCGAGTCGGAGACGTAGCCATAGATGATGGACCCCGCTCCCTGATAGGCAACGCAGATGTCTTCGGCAAGACAGCTCTGTTGTCCGGCAGCTGACGCCGGAGTCGATGAAGCGACTCCGGTGGCGCAGACAACTGCTACCAGTGCACCAATCGCAAGGTGTGCTCCGCTGCGCCATCTCTTCACGTGCTTCATTGCAATCTCCTGTCGTTCAGTAGGTACCCGTGTCATCCCGTAGGTGTCGCCCCGAGGCTGAGGTGTTCCACGCAGCGACCGCATGGTCGAGCGCTGCTGAATCGCTGTGGCGAAGGAACGCCAGTCGCTGCCTGCTGCCTGCGCCCGCGAACCGGCCCAGAGCGTGCAGTCCGGGGCATGGGCCACGACTGGGTGCCGCTGGCCCCCGTACGAACGTTCAACACGCTCTCCAGGGGATCAACAGCCGCATCCAGCACGACGATGCTCGCTGGGAACCAGCGCGAGCCCGCAGCGGCGAACCCGCGCAGCGCTCGCCTGTCGCGGAGATCACCGACCTGGTCGGCCTCAGCACATGGCCCGCCGGGACCCGGCTGATCGTTCGCGCGAGCGCAAACAACAAGGAGCGCAACGTTCCCCGTTTCCGTCGTCCTGCTACCGGTACCGGGGGTGCCTGCCCGAATCCTCATGACCGCTCAGGGTTCGTTGGTGGAACACCTGACGTGGCGAGCGACACCTTCACCGTTGAGGAGGTAGGTCAGCTGGTGAGGAAGTGGTTCCCCCCCCGAAAACGAGTGGCGACAACCGGTGTCGCAACGGTCGCGTCGGTTCCTGCAGCGGATGTTCGCCCGGAGTTCGGCATTGGCGTGACTGACGAGTCAGTGACGGCTGCCTGGTCAGGCGACGAGCGACGCCGGCTCGACCTCGAACATGTCGCGGTGGTGTTCGAGCGCGCCTCTGGTTTGGTAAGTGTGTTCGGCCCGTTCGTCGGGCCGGTAGAGGCCTCGGTGTTCGCGGACCGGTACGCGCTCGAGATCGCCGAGATGGCCGTGGGCGGAACGAGTGTCGTCGTGGCGCCACTCGACCCAGGCGAGTAGGAACCGTTTCACGGAGCTGTTGGTCTGTTGGGAGGGAACACTCTGACACTGGGCCGACACCTTCTGATCAGATGCGGCGAGTGACGCGGAAGAACGAGGTGATGTGACCGACGAGCAGCGTGATGACCGCGATGGGTTCCGGCAATTCGTTGGCGCGCACGAGCGGATGGTGCGTGCCGCGTTGTCGCGCTCTGAGGGCAACGCGTCCGATGTCGAAGAGATGTGCGCTGACGTGTTCGTGTTGGCCTACGAACGATTCGATGAGCTGTCCGCGCTCGATGTCGTGCAGCAGCGGGTGTGGTTGGCACGCACGGCCGGCTTCCTGGTGGCGAATCATGGGAGGCGTGCGGCGACTCGTCGTCGGACGGCGGACCGGCTGCGAGCGCTGCCGGTTGTGGACGAGGTGGTGTCGGCGGAGGACGCGGTGGTTACGCATGGTGAGGAAGCGGTGGGAATGGCATTGTCGAAACTGAATGCTGCGCAACGTCAGGTGCTGGTGCTGCGAGCACTCGGGCATGACGGGCCGTCGATCGGTCGGTTGTTGGGCATCACGGCCGGAACAGCGCGTAAGCGGTTGATGGTGGCCCGAGCTGCGTTCATGGCCGCCTACGCGCAGATGAAAGCCGCCGACGGCACCGAGGCGACCAGCGAATCTCACGAGGGGAGAGTGTTGTGAGCGACGTCGATGACGTGAACGGCAACGACGTGGATCCGATCTCGTCGTGGATCTTCCAGCATCCGGAGGTGTGGGATGACGCGGTGGCGCCGCTCGACGACGATCGAATCGATGCCCTCGTCGACCGAGTGATCGGGCGCGCCCAGGCACAACAGCGTCGGTACGGTGCGCAGCGGCGGCGCAAGGTCATCGCCGTCGGTGCTGTCACCGGCATGCTGGTGGTCGGTGGCGCAGTCGGCGCCGCCGCACTGCTGCGGGGTCAGCCGTCACAGCCGATTGCGGGAATCGCATGCCAGGACGGGATCGGCGATGACGCGGTCGTGGTGGCGATCGACCCGACCGACGATCCGATCGGTGGTTGCGAGGCGGCCTGGCGGGCCGGGCGGTTCAACGAGGACCGCGATCAGCCGACGGAACCGCCTCCGTTCGTCGCGTGCGTCGGCTCGGGCGGGGCGGTGCAGGTTTATCCGCTCGAGTTCGGCACGTGTGAAGAACTCGGCCTCGCCACCGCAGACGCCGCGCTCGATGACGACAACCGGTCCGTGGTCGAGCTGAACGACCGGATCGTGGCCGAGGTGAACTCGTCGATGCCGTGCCTGAGCGCCACGGATGCTGCTGCGATCGCTGCAAGGGTCCTCGATGATTCAGGTCTCAGCGGCTGGAGGGTGGAGATTCGCACGGACTCCGCTGCGGCGTCGTGCGCGAAGGCTTCGGTCGTGGCCGACCGGAAGGTCATCGAGGTCATCAAGTTCCCGTAACCCGGAGGTATGCCATGTCCCGCACCGCTCGCCTACTCGCCGTGACAGCCGCCGCTGTCGCCGGGGTCGTGCCGGCCGCCCACGCCACCAACGCTGACGTCTCGGACGAACGCGCACCGGACGCGGTGATCGCCGCGTTCGACGGCGGCTGGATCGATCTGACGAAGGGATGGGGTGAGGCGACCGCCTGCTCGAGCGATGGTGCGGCCACTGTCTGCTTCCGCACCGAGGCCGAGATGGATCAGACGATGAACGCATCGCTGAGCGGTCCAGTGCCGTTGGCATCGTGTTCGTCGTCGCTGCGCCTGTACCGGTCGAGCGGGTTTGCCGGTGGCGTGTTGAGCCTCACGACGCAGAACACGTACATCAACCTGTCTGCGTACGGGTTCGACAACGACACGAGCAGCTACCGAGTCGGTGCGTGCGCGGCCTACTTCTATGACGGCGTCAACGGCAGCGGCAGCCTGTATCCGGGCGCGACGGGTGCCGGTGCGTCGGCGTCGTCGATGGTGTCGGGTTGGGACAACCGGATCAGCAGTGTCTACATCACGTGAACCGGCTGCGTTGATCAGCGGATCCGAGCCCGAGGAGACGGTCGACGCCGACGTGGCGGTTGGTCGTGCTGTCGCGCTCGTCGGACCACTCGAGCCGCGTCCGGTCGATCCGGACCTTG
This sequence comes from Acidimicrobiales bacterium, assembly GCA_038328705.1. Taxonomy (GTDB): domain Bacteria; phylum Actinomycetota; class Acidimicrobiia; order Acidimicrobiales; family Ilumatobacteraceae; genus UBA668. Next base: position 45,319 of record JBBQMG010000007.1, read on the forward strand.
ACACCGACGCCGAGGAACGCCTCGGGCGTCGTCGCCGATGGTGGTGGCTGCTCGCTGTCGTCGCCGTGGTCGCGGCGACTGCGGTGACATGGGTGGTGGCAACCCGGGTGCAGTCACCGCAGCAGGCTGCGTCGAACGCTGCGCCACCGGAGGCGTCATGGGTGACTGCAGTGGTCGAGCGACGCGTGCTCACACAGACGTTGATCACCCGTGGCGACGTGACTCCAGAGGTGTCGGCATCCTTGCGAGTACCAGTCTCGGTGGTCGGCGGTCCGGTGATCACCGACCTCGCTGTGGCGGCGGGCGACGAGGTGATCGAGGGACAACGGGTCGTCGAGGTGTCCGGTCGGCCGGTGTTCGTGCTGGTCGGCGACGTCCCGGTGTATCGGTCGTTGCGACCGGGGATGACCGGAGCCGATGTCGCGCAACTGCAAGCGGCGCTGTCACGGTTGGGATGTCCGATCACCGACCGGTCGGGGGTATACGGGCCTGACACCAAGGCGTGCGTCGGCACGTTCTACGCAGATGCCGGCTACGAAGCGTTGCCCTCGTCGGAGACCGAAGCCGCGGATCTCGCCACCGCGGGCAAGGCGGTCGACGACGCGCAGGCCGCTGTCGATGCTGCTGACGCATTGTGGCGTCAGGCTGCCGAAGGAGTGGACGGCTCGGCGTTGTTGGCGCTGCAGCTCGCCCTCGAATCGGCCCGCCGCGGCTACAACGATGCAGTTGTCGCCGCTGCCGACAGCGTCGCGCAAGCAGAAGCCGAACTCGCCGCCGCGCAGATGGAACTGGATCGGGTGCGTGCCGATCCGACAGCAACGCCAGCTGACGTGTCCGCAGCGGAGCTGAAGGTCGGCCAGCAGCAGAGCGCAGTCGAAACCGCCCGACGCAGCGGCGCCAGTGCGGTCGCGAACGCGGCCGACGCGGTGAAGCTTGCCGAGGCGAGCTTGGTCGAGGCGACGAACCCCGATACCACGGCCGAGTACATCGCGCTTGGCCAAGCACTGGCCACCCGCGACACAGCGGCGGCTGCGCTCGAGGCACTGCAGGCGACGACCGGACCGACCGTCGCGCAGGGCGAGATCGTGTTCATGCCGGCGCTCCCCGCACGGGTCCGCACCACCGTCACCACACTCGGATCACTCGACACCACCGACGGCTCGACCGGTGGTGGGACTGGCGGTGGGATCGTCGAGTTGAGCGGCGGAGCGCTCGTGGCCTCGATGACGCTCCGGGCAGACGAGGTCGCACTCGTCCGGGCCGGCATGCCTGTCGAGTTGCTCGACGAACAAACCAGCACCACCTACCCGGCCACGATTACCAACATCGCCGACAACGCCACCACCGGGCCGGACGGCACGAGCGGCTACCAGGCAACCATCACGCCCGACACATCCCTCCCACCGGAGCTGACCGGCACCAACCTGCGCGTCACCATCGACGCCGCGTCCAGCGAAACTGAAACGCTGGTCGTGCCGATCACGGCGATCTCCTCGGCTGCTGACGGCACCACCACCGTCGCCGTGTTGCCCACCGGGTCACGCGACCCGGTCCCGGTCCAGGTGACCACCGGGATCAGCGCTGACGGGTTCGTCGCCATCGAACCCGTCGACCCGGCCGATCTGCACGACGGCGACAAGGTCGTCGTCGGGCGATGACCGCCGGTCTCGAGCCAACCCCCGCAACCGACCCGCACTCGGCAGGGGCGGCGATCGGAGTCGAGGGTGCTGTGCGCGACGTGGTCGTCGTCGACGGGCTCACCAAGACCTTCCCCGGTCCCCCAGCGGTCACCGCGCTCCACCCGTGCCGGTTCACGATCCGTGCCGGGGAGTACGTCGCGATCACCGGCGCGTCCGGTTCCGGCAAGACGACACTGCTGTCGCTGCTCGGGCTGCTCGACACACCCACCGCCGGCAGCTATCTGCTCGACGGCGTCGACGTCGCCGACCTCGACGACACGACCCGCTCGGCGTTGCGGGCCCGGCGCATCGGGTTCGTGTTCCAAGCGTTCCACCTCGTCGGCTACCGGACCGTGATCGACAACATCGCCCTCGGACTGCTCTACCAAGGCACCCCCACACGAGAACGGCGCGCCCGCGCCCGAACAGCCGCCGACCAAGTCGGCCTCGGCCACCGCCGCCATGCCCGCTGCTCCACCCTGTCCGGCGGCGAGAAACAACGCGTCGCGATCGCCCGCACCCTCGTACGGAACCCATCCCTCGTGCTCTGCGACGAACCCACCGGCAACCTCGACACCACCACGACCCGCCAGATCCTCGACCTGCTCGACCAGCTCCACCACACGGGGCTCACCATCGTCGTGATCACCCACGACCCCACCATCGCCGCAGCCGCCCAACGCCACCTCACCATCACCGACGGCCACCTCAGCGAAATCCGCCGTGAGCATGCGACGACGCCCTGACCCCACCATCACCGCACCATCGGTGTTCCGACGCCGCGATGCCCTCGCAGAAGCGTTCGCGGTCATCGCGCAACGCCCTGTGCGAACCCTCCTCACCGCGCTCGGCACCATCCTCGGTGTCGGCGCGTTCGTCACCACCACCGGACTGGCCGAGACCGCCAGCGCCCAGGTGTCCTCACGCTTCGACGCGCTACGCGCCACCGAAGTCCGCGTCCAAGACGCAGCCCCCGACGGCACCAACCCCTTCCCGGACGACACCGACCAACGCCTCCAAGCTCTCAACGGCGTCAACCACGCCGGCGTCTCCTACACCGTCGCCGATCCCGGCACCATCCAACCCCGCACACTCGCCACCCGACCGCTACGCACCACCACCCCGATCCCCGTCATCGCCGCCAGCCCCGGCGCCCTGCGCGCCGCGCTCCCCACCCTTGCGACCGGCCGCCTCTACGACGACTGGCACCAACAACGAGCCGAACACATCGCCGTCATCGGCCGCGTCGCCGCCGACCAACTCGGCATCACCAGCATCGACCGCCAACCCGTCGTATTCCTCGACGACACCCCCTACGTCATCGCCGGCATCATCGACGACGTCGCCCGCAACCCCGACCTCCTCCTCGCGATCACCATCCCCACCACCGCGGCCGACACCCAGTTCGCCGCCACCGCCGCCGAACGCCAAGTCCTCATCGACACCGCCCCCGGAGCCGCCCAACTCATCGGCACCCAAGCACCACTCGCACTGCGACCACAACAACCCGACCGGCTCCAAACCCTCGTCCCGCCCGACCCCAACACGCTCCGCAACCAGGTGGAAGACGACGTACAAACCCTGTTCTACGCCCTCGCCGGCCTCGCCCTGCTCGTCGGTGCCATCGCCATCACCAACGCCACCCTCCTCAACGTCGTCGAACGACGACCCGAAATCGGACTCCGCCGAGCACTCGGAGCCACCCGCCACCACATCACCCGACAAATCGCACTCGAAGCATCCATCACCGGCACCATCGCCGGCACCGTCGGCGCCATCATCGGACTCATCGCCGTCGTCGCTGTCGCCATCGCACGAACCTGGACCCCCACCATCGACCCCGCAGTCCTCCTCGCCGCCCCCGCCATCGGCACCATCACCGGCGCCCTCGCCGGCATCGCACCAGCCATCAAAGCCGCCCGCACCCCACCCGCCGAAACGCTCCGCCAATAGCGCACCCGCCCAGCAGACATCCGGTCGCGCACGGCTCCGTGGTCTCGTGGACTGCGTCGCGCACTATCGGCGCGTCTGCCGATCACGCCATTCCGAGCGACTGCCGGATCGACGCCAGATTCCGAAGATGGTCGTCCTTCAGGCCCAGACACTCGGCAACCGTCTCGGCGTTCTGTTCCAACCACGCGTCCACCGCTTCGGCCAGCCAGCCGCTGGTCGTGCGCACGAATCGAGTCTGCAACTGGCACTCGACGTCGGCGTGCCGTGTGCGGATCTCCTCCGGCGTCACCGTCGCCGCGCCTGCGTACAGACTCGCCGGCCGGTCCGGGGCCTCGTAGGCGAAACCACGATCACGCATGCACGCCGACCACTCCGCCTCGAGCTGCTGCATCTCCTGGGACGCGTCGAGAGCGATCGACAACTCGACCTGGGCGTTCCCGATCTGCAAGTCGAGCCGCCAGAAGTCGCCATCTTCGTCGTAGACCCGATCGAACTGCTCACCGCGACAGCCGTCAGTCGACGACTCGTCCGAACCGAAAAGTGCAGCCATGAACGCCGGGTCTTCCTGTGCCCGCCGTTCGTTGGCACCCACGACGTCCGGCAACGCTGCCTCGGGGGGCAGGTGATACCCATACTCGGCGACGACCACCGGATCGATCGGAGTCCGGACCAACATCCGCGACCCCGCGGTCGCATCGGAGGACGCGATCTCCATGTCGTAGCCCTGCTCGGACATGCATGCAGCCATGGCTGCTGGCCACGTCTCGTACAGCCGTCGCTTGTCGTCGTCGGACAACCGAAGTTCGTCCAACGGAGAAGGCATCGGAATCAGCTCTCGCCATGCACCATTCGATTCAAGTTGACCCGGGGCCGTCACGATCGACGACGGCTCGGACAACCCCGGCTGCGCCGACGACGACGGCGACGAAGTCGCACCGTGTCCTCGAACGCTGGCTCCGGTTCGCGACCCCTGCGGCGGATCGTTGTCAGCGGAGGTGCATCCGACGATGAGGCAAAGGGGCGCCACGCCGAGCGCGGCAAGACGCCAACGCAAACAGCGTGGCACGCCTGCGACCAAGGCAGCGGACGCTGGTCGAAGAGCCGACGGCGTCAGGCCCATGTGGACGCACTGCGGAGCAGCGAGGTGCTCACTACGGGGAATCGCTGTCGAGGTACCGCTCGTACCGCTGCAGCTCGACAGTCACTTGCTCGGCGATCCCTTCCAGCAGTCCCGGATTCTGCGCGAGCAGATCGGTCTGCACTTCGCCGACGACCATGTCTTCCACATTGGCGTAGGCCTGCAGGCAGTCTGCGACCAGTCGCTCGGCCATCGCGAGTCCTCGCAGCTCCACCACGGCTTCCTCGCTGCCAAGCCCACCCGACACGAACGAGGACACGATGGAATCGATCTCGAACGCAAGCGCATCTGCGACCGATCCACCGGGACCTGCCGCGATACCTGTGGAAGCCAGGCACCGCTCCCGATCCGACGCAGCAGCCACGGTTCTCGGGTCTGACTGAGCTCGACTTGCGACGTCGGCGTTGAACTGCTCGAGCTGGTCGAGTATCGATCGGTTCGGGTTCGGAAACTCGGACTCGGCCTTCGAGACGCAATCGGTGACGGCGGCAGCGAACGCAGGATCTTCGACCTCCTGCTCCCCGGGTGCGACCGCTGACAGCTCGCCGGATTCGATCGCGTCCGCGATCTGTTCGGCATACCCCGAGCCGGGCGCCGGCGCAGGCCCGAGGTTTCGCTGCTGTTCGACGGTCAACGTCCATCCCGTATCGGCGACACACGTGGTGATCCAGTCGCGCCGTGCCGACTCGACAGCTCGGAAGATCTCGGCAAGTGAGTGACCGAGCACACGACTCAGCCGATCCTCCAAAGGCAGCGGTGTCGAGTCGTCCGTGACCGGAACGCTCTGCCGTTGGTCCGTCGAATCCGTCGAATCGTCCGACGGGCTACAACCGGCGCCGACGGCTACCGCAGCCAGCAATGCTGCGCAGGAACGTGCGAGACCCCGGGCCGGAAGAACTCGCGTACGGGCGAGCCTCCGACCCAGAGTCCATGTTCGTACGTCAGTGCCCGACATCCGTACCCTGGCTGGAACAGCCGACGAGGTTGCCGTTGCTGTCGGTCTCGCAGATGTTGAAGTACGCCATGGAGTCCGAGTCGGTGTACGTCCAGGTGTAAGAGATCCCGGTGCCGTTCGAGATGCCGGAGTACGAGAACGCACCGGCGGACGTGAGCTTCCACCGCATGCGGATGCGGTACCCGTCGACGGCGAGATCCTCGAATCTCCCGGTGTACTGGAAGTCCCCGTTGCAGGTGTTGCCGTTCAAGTTGTACTGCCGCCCGAAGCCGTCGTTGGTCGCCGTGTACGAACCGCTGTTGTTCAAGCAGTGAGCCGACGCCGGTGTCGACCCGGCCAGGCCGAACGGCGTGAGCGTTGCGCCCATAGCGGCGACGGACAACAGCAGTCGTCCTCGTCGTCGCGATCGCGCACGGGGTCGATGTCGTGTCATGTTGCAAGTCCCTCCCTCCCTCCGACCGAACCGAGTGTGGTCGGTCGTCCAGTAGGTGTCGCGTGGCGCCTCAGGTGTTCCAAGGACTCGCGACGGTCGGTACGGCTGCCGTGAACGTCTGTCGTTCGACAATCTGACCTTCGGCTGTCGTCCAGATCGGCTCGCAGCATCGCCCGCGCGTCGACAAGGGCAGCCCGACAATCACCTTGCGGGGTCTGCTGTTGAGCGCGTCTTGGACAGCGAGGATGTCCTCGAGGCTCCAGCGGGACAGGTCGGTTCCCTTGGGGAAGTACTGGCGAAGGAGCCCGTTGGTGTTCTCGTTGGTGCCGCGCTGCCATGGCGAGTGCGGATCGGCGAAGAACACCGAGATGCCGGTGTCGATCTTGAACTGTGCGTGGACGGAAAGCTCCTTGCCTCGGTCCCAGGTCAGCGAACGAAGTAGCCCTGTAGGCATGGACCCCAGGGTCGATTGGAGTGCGGGCTTCGTGGCAGGGTCGGCGGCTGCCGACACCACCGCACCCAGTCGATCGGTTCGGCCGACCTGACCCGGCGCAGGCCTCGCAGGTTCGAGTACTTCTTCCTCTGCGAGCGAAGCCAGCGCGCAGATCGGGACCTGCGTTGGGCAACGAACCTGGCGACGCGATGGAACACTTCGGGCTTCTTCGCACACCTACGCGTACGAGGTCGAATCCGGTCACTGCAGGATCCTGCGGGACGGCGCCTCGTTCGACATCCACACAAGAAACGAAGGAGAATCCTATGAAGAAGCCGTCAGCCAAGTCACTGGCCGCACGAGCCGCGCTCATCGTCGCCATCGGAGCTGGTGGGGTGATCCCCAGCCACGACATCGCCAGCGCAAGCCTCGGCGATTGCAACAGCGGCCGCGTCTGCCTGTGGGCGTCGCCCAACTTCGTCGGCACCACATCCGCACAGTACTCGTCCACCACCGGAGTCATCAGCGTCAACGCGCAGAGCCGTTTCAACAAGACCACGAAGTGCGCGGCGTACTACGGCTCGAGCGGCCTCATCGCGACCGGCGCCCCGAACACCGGCTGGGGCAGCGGCGCCCACACCTACACGACGATCACGATCACCACTTGCTGAGCCTGATGCTCCCTCGCGAACCCAACAGGGCGAACGAGAGGCGCAACAGGGGTGTGCGCACGAGGCGAAGGAGTGCGGCCTTCGCCTGGTGCCTGTGCCTCGCACTCGGTTCGTGTTCCTCCGGCGAAGCTGAACCTGACACGGAGAGGTCGGTGTCACCGATCGATTCTTCGCCGTCCACGCCCGATGAACCCGACCTGCAGGCCCTTCTCGCTGACGTCCTACCGCTTCAGAATCTGATCGCGCCCACCGAGACCGACTACCTGATTCTCGACAACGCCGTCGACGTCCTCACCACGGACTGCATGAACCAGCGAGGTTTCGACTACCAGCCGTACCCCCCACGACCGAAGCGCAACCTGCTTGATCTGCGGACGCGCTACGGGCTGCTCACCGCCGCCGACGCTGCCACCTCGGGCTACCGCACCACCATCCCGTCCGGTGATCCCGCCGAGTACCTGGCGGAAGTCGACAAGATCGATCGCGAGCGCGAAGCCGCAGGCGAGTCGTACTTGACGACGCTCTACGGCCCGAACGGCGACGGCGGATGCCGGGCCGATGCGTCGATGCAGATCTGGGGCGGTCCTACAGGCCTGATGTCCGTCCCTGGCTACGAAGCAATCGTCGATCTCTCCGTCCAATCTCGCGAGCTGATTCTCCACGAGGACGACGTGATGGCCGCAGACCGGGCGTGGTCAGCGTGCATGGCAGAGCGCGGCTATCAGTTCACCACTTGGGTCGACGCTCCTGCGAAGTTCCTCGTTCCAAGCAGCAGCGTGATGACTGCGGAGATCGACCAGGCGACCGCCGACGCTCAGTGCCGCCGCATGGTGGGCCTGGAGCGGATCATGTTCGACGCGGAGACCCGGGTGCAGAACCGACTGCTTGAGGAGTCGCCCTTCGCACAGGCGTTCCAGTCGCAGGTAGACGCCGCCGTCCAAAGGGCCAAAGCGTACGACCCGTTGGATTGACCGCTGCCCACCGATCGCTGGCCGTGCCTGCGGTGGTCAGGGTCGTCGACGCCGATTGTTCGATTCCAAAGGCCGACACACAACGACCATCGTGCTTCTCGTCGTAGCCACTCGACTCCGGATCGGCAACGCCTGAAAGCTGAGCCTCCCTGCCGGGTCGTCTCCAGTCAACGTAGCAACGCGAACTGACAGCGCCAAGCCCTGGGCACACGAGACCCTCCACCGGACTCGGCGTCTGAACCGGCCGGCTGAGCTTCGGGTTGGTGTCGAAGTGGTCGATACCTCTTGATGAGTTACATCGTGCAACGCCAGGACCGCTTCTACGTCGTCGCCTACGACGGCCTCGACCCACTCACCGGCCGCGAACGCCGACGCTGGCACCCCGTCGGCCACGACCGAGCCGAAGCCGAACAACTCGCCGCCCGACTCGACCGCGAACGCGACGCCACCCCCGCTGCACCGACCGGACCGATCACGTTC
>JBBQMG010000008.1:0-53623 GCA_038328705.1 Acidimicrobiales bacterium
CCCTTGTCACGACGTGCCCCTTGGGAATCTTCGTGCTCTGTCGAATGACAACGCCCTCGAACGGTCCGATGTGGAGACCGTGCGGCACACAGAAGTAGACGTCGGTACCCGCCGGCAATCGACGAAGTGACATCAGCTTCCCGCCAGCGGGACCCGTCACGAAGCCTTGCGGGTACGCCATCGAAAGCGCCGCGGATCGCGCCTCCAAAGTGATCGGGCTGGTCGCAATATGAAACACACGCTCGTACATCGGCTCGAGCAACCCAGCCTCGACCGCAGCACTTCGCTGTCGACGGCTGACTCCTGCCGCCGCAAGTGCCGCGCCGGTGGCCATGCCGTGATGGGTACGAAAGTAGAGAAGAGCTTCCTCGGGAAACATCGTCATCGTCAACCTCGAAGGTCGTGGGATCAAACGGGGGGAAGCCAGTTCGCAACATATCCATCCTTCAGCGATTCTGCTCGTGCGACTACCGACGGCATCCGCGGGGGTACTCGCACCCCGGGGGGCGAGTACCCACTCGGATGGCGTTGTCGCACTCGCACTGGTCGCCTGGCACTCGCACTGCTTGCGACTCACTCGGGTCGGGAGTTGTGGGAGGGCGGGAGTACGGTCGGGGGTATGGCTTTGCACACTCGACTCACTGACCTCCTCGACATCGAACACCCGGTCATGCTGGCTGGAATGGGCGGTGTCAGTTACCACCGGCTGGTGGCCGCCGTCAGCGAGGCCGGCGGCATCGGCACGCTGGGCGCCAGCACGATGAGCGAGGACGAACTACCGGAGGAAATGGCCGCCGTACGCGCCGCCACCAGCAAGCCGTTCGGCGTTGACTTGCTGACCGCCATGCCCGGCCAAGTGGAGAAGGGCATCCAGAGCGTCATCGACGGCGGCGCGCGAATCTTCGTTGCCGGTCTCGGCGTACCCCGCGAGGCAATCGATCTACTGCACTCGAAGAACATCCTCGTCGGCAGCATGTGCGGCAAGGTGCGCCACGCCGTCAGCGCAGTCGCCAGCGGAGTCGACTTCGTTGTCGCGCAGGGCACCGAGGGCGGCGGTCACACTGGCACGGTCGCCACGCTCGCGCTCGTCCCTCAAGTGGTCGACGCTGTCGGCGAGAAGGTTCCCGTGGTCGCTGCGGGCGGTCTGTTCGATGGCCGAGGTTTGGCTGCGTCACTCGCGCTCGGTGCCGACGGCGTGTGGATCGGTACCCGCTTCATCGCCACTCACGAGGCACGCGCGGTGGCCGGCTACAAGGAAGCGCTGCTCGGGTTGGCCGAGGACGGCACCGTCATCAGTAAGAGCTACACCGGCAAAACTTGTCGCGTCGTTCGCACCGAGTGGACCAACCACTTCGAGCAACACCCAGAGGAACTGCAGCCCTTCCCGCAGCAAGCGATCGCCAGCATGAAGGCAGGCGTCAACCACCTCGGCGGCGCCGATGGGCTCGAGGTCGACTCCAGTCGCGAGTTCATGCCCTGCGGTCAAGGTGTTGGCGCCATCGACACCCTCGAACACGCCGGCGACATCGTGCGCAGCATGGTCGCTGAGGCCGAACGGGTCATGGAGCGAATCGCCTCGGTGCGCCGATGACCGCAACAGACACGGTGATAGCTGAGCACGTCGCAGCCGTTTGGCAGGACGATGTGTTGCCGATGCTGCACGACTACATCCGCATTCCCTGCGTCTCCCAGGCGTTCGATCCGGACTGGAAGGCGCACGGTTTCCAAGACCATGCGACAGAGATGATTCGCGCATGGTGTGCGGCACGCGCCATCGCCGGTCTCACGGTCGAGGTTCACGAACTACCGGGCCGCAGCCCCTTGATCTTCGCCGAGATCCCTGCCTTTGCGGGCGGGCCCACCGACGACACGGTGCTGCTCTACGGCCACTGCGACAAGCAGCCAGAGATGGTCGGCTGGCGCGACGACTTGGGCCCGTGGAAGCCGGTGTTGGAAGGCGACCGTCTCTACGGTCGCGGTGGTGCCGACGACGGTTATGCAGCGTTCGCCTCACTCCTGGCCATCGAAGCTGCGCAGCTGGCCGGTGCTCCGCACTCGCGACTGATCGTGCTCATCGAAGGCAGCGAGGAAAGCGGGAGCCCCGATCTGCCCGCATACCTGGAGGCACTCGCTGACCGCATCGGTTCGCCGACGCTCGTGCTCTGCCTGGACTCCGGCTGCCTCGACCATGAGCGGATGTGGGTCACTACCTCACTACGCGGACTCGTCGGCGGCGACCTGCGCGTGGACATCCTCACCGAAGGCGTGCACAGCGGCGAGGCCAGCGGTGTGGTGCCGTCATCGTTCAGGATCATGCGCTCCCTGCTCGACCGGATCGAGGACAGCGCCACCGGCGAGATCCTGCTGTCCGAACTGCACTCCGAGATCCCGGCCGACCGAATTCAGCAAGCCCGCGACACATCGACCGAGTTCCCCATTGGTGGTCACTTTCCTTTCGTCGACGATGCACAGCCGATGGTGGACGATCCCGCCGAACAGCTCCTGGCTCGCACATGGAAACCATCGCTCAGCATCACCGGCGTCGACGGCATTCCGCCAGTGGAGATTGCTGGCAACGTGTTGCGACCGCACACCACGCTGCACCTCAGCGTCCGGCTGCCACCAACGTGTGATGGTGAGCGGGCGTTGGCAGCGCTGGAAGCTGCCCTCGTCACTCACCCGCCGTATGGCGCACGCGTGCAATTCATCGGCGGTCACAGCGGGCCAGGTTGGAACGCCCCGACCTTCGCACCTTGGCTGCAGACAGCGCTCGACGAAGCGAGCACCATCGCCTTCGGGCGGCCCACACGGGCGTTCGGTGAAGGTGGCTCGATTCCGTTCATGGGCATGCTGGGCGAGATGTTCCCCGAGGCGCAGTTCGTCATCACGGGCGCACTTGGGCCAGGGTCGAACGCACACGGACCGAACGAGTTTCTGCACGTGCCCACGGCGGTCAAGCTGACAGAGTGCCTCGCGCACCTGTTGCGCGCGCACGCCACCCGATGACCGGCCGCTGCACATGATCAAGCTGTTGCGCGCCAATCGAGACCTGCGCTGGCTGTTCATCGCGCAAGTCATCTCGTTTATGGGCGACTGGTTCTCCTTTGTCGCAGTCACCGGGATGATCAAGGATGCGACCGACAGCGCATTTCTGGTTTCGCTGGCCTTTGTGTCCTTCTCGCTTCCATCGTTTCTTGCGTCTCCCATCGCTGGGGTCTCGGTCGATCGCTTCGACCGCCGCCGGCTGCTATTGATCGTTTCCCTGCTGCAGACATTCGCTGCACTCGGGTTGTTCACTGCATCCGACAGCAATGTCTGGCCGCTGTTTCTCTTCCAAGGCATCATCAGTTCTTTCGCCGCCTTCGTGAAGCCAGCCATCGACGCAGGCGTACCGAATTTGGCTCGCGACCCTGAAGAACTGCGTGTCGCCAACGCGTTGTTCGGTAGCACGTGGGGCGTGATGCTGGCGGTCGGCGCTGCCCTTGGTGGCATCTTCAGTCAGGCCTTTGGTCGCCAGGCAGCATTCGCCGCAAATGCGGTCTCCTTCTTCATTGCGATGGGACTGTTCGCGCTGATTCGCCGGCCGATGCAGCAGCCCCACCACGCAAATCGCCCTGCGATGAAACCCTTGGCCGACATCTCCGAAGCCATCAGCTACGCCCGCAAGGACCACGTGGTGCTCGCGCTGATCGCCAGTAAATCGACGTTCGCCATCGGGGCGGGTACGGTCAGCCAGCTCCCGGTGTTGGCGACATCCGTGTTCGGATGGGGCGACGGTGGCACGGGCATGCTGCTGGCAGCTCGCGGGGTGGGCGCAGGGCTGGGACCGCTGATTGCGTCGCGCTTCGCCAAGGGCAGCGTGGCCAAGGTGTTGCAGATCTGCGGGCTGGCCGGCATAGCGTTCAGCGCGTCGTACCTTGCCGCCGGCTGGGCGCCGGTGATCTGGGTTGCAGCCATCTTCATCGCAATCGGTCATCTCGGTGGCGGGTCGCAATGGACGCTCAGCACGTACGGCCTACAAATGCGCACGCCCGATCACATTCGCGGTCGCGTGATGGCCGGTGACTTCGCCATCGTCACGCTGATCATGAGCATTGCCGGTCTTGGTGCCGGCGCGCTGTCCGAAGTCGTCGGCGTGCGCTGGACGATCACTGCGTTCGCGAGCGCTGCCGGCCTCGCCGGTTTCACCTATGTCGCGCTGACGCGCCCGATCATGCTCGAGCTCCGCCTGGAGGAGGCGGCGGCCACCGCATCTAGGCAAACGACGCGGTCGCAGCCGAACTGACGTGCACGGCGTCGGCCGCTTGCTTAGCGTGGTAACTACTGCGGGTCAGCGGGCTGGCCTCGACATGGCCGATACCCAACGACTCGCCCAGCACCTTCCACCGGGTGAACTCAGCAGGTTCTGCCCAGCGGGCCACGGGAAGATGGTTCGTCGTCGGCCGCAGGTACTGGCCGATGGTCACGATGTCGACTCCGATCGCGGCGAGGTCGTGCAGTAGGCCGGCCACCTCCTCGGTAGTCTCACCCAGGCCCAGCATGAAACCTGTCTTGGTGGTCATGCCGGCAGCCTTCGCTCGCGCCAGCACGGCCAGGCTGCGGGCATAGCCGGCGCTGGGCCGCACGGCCCGCTGCAAGCGGGCAACCGTCTCCACGTTGTGGTTGAACACGTCCGGGCGACCCGGGCCGGGTTCGAGTAGCAGACCGAGTGACGTGTCGTCTCCCTTGGCGTCGCTGACCAGCGTCTCGATCATCGTGCCCGGCCGAGCCTCACGGATGGCCGCCACACAGGCCGCAACATGGGCAAAGCCACCGTCGATCAGGTCGTCGCGAGCCACCATCGTGAGCACCGCGTGCGCCAGATTCATTTCGCGGATGGCGGCAGCAACCCGCTGTGGTTCGTCGGCAGCGGGTGGCATCGGTTTCTGCGTGTCGACAAGGCAGAAACCGCACGCACGTGTGCACCGCTCACCAAGAACCATGAACGTCGCCGTGCCGTCCGCCCAGCAATCGCTGAGGTTGGGGCAGCCGGCTTCTTCGCAGACGGTGACCAGGCCGTGGTCGCGCACCGTCTTCTTCAAGGCCAACACTTCAGCCCCGATGGTGACCTTGGGCCGCAGCCACTCCGGCTTGCGAGTACCGATGGCGAGACCATTGGTGACCCCGGCCTGCTCGAGCCGCGCCGCGGCACGCTGGCCGGAGACGGGCGCGACGCCATGGTCGGCCGCCTGGCGTACGACGCCGCCGGGACCTTCCCCGCGCGAGAACGGCGACAGGTCGTCAGGCCGAGCCTTCCATGCAACGTCCTGCCGTTCGATCGGCCCTCTCCCCCACAGGTCGCCAGCCCGTCGTGCGATGACGTCGGCGACGGTCGCCAGGTCGACGTCGACGCCCTCCTCGACCAGTGACGTCACCGGCCTGTCGCCGATGCCGCAGGGCACGATGTAGTCGCGTAGGTACGCCATGTCGGTGCCAACGTTGAGCGCGAAGCCGTGCATGGTGCGGCCGTGTGCAAGCCGTACGCCGATGGCGCAGATCTTGCGCGGGTTCGCCCCGCTGACCCCTACCCAGACGCCGGGGTACTCGGGCAGGCACCCCACATCGGCGACGCCCAACTCGGTGAGCGTGCCGACGACCAGCCGTTGAATCGCGCACACGTGGTCGGAAGCGCCGAGCGCGTTGGGCACATTGACGATCGGATAGCCAACCAACTGGCCGGGGCCGTGGTAGGTCACGTCTCCTCCGCGGCGCACGCTGACCAGCTCGGCACCCACCGCCGACGGCGCCACCTTGATGTTGGTGGCGAGGTCCGCGCGCGGGCCGTGGGTGAAGACGTGAGGGTGCTCGAGCAACAGCAGGTGGTCGCCCGAGCCGCGCTCGAACATCGCCTGCTGGAGCGCCAGCGCCTCGCGGTAGGGGACCCTGCCGAGCCAGCGCACGTGCAGTGTCGTGTCGGCGGCCACGGCGTGCGTCAGAGCTCCTGCGACCAGTCGCGGGTCTCCAGGAACTGCTTCACCTCGACCAGGAATCCAGCGGCGTATGCGCCGTCGAATGCCCGATGGTCCCAGCTCATCGCAAGGTTGCCGACCGGGTGGATGACGATGGCCTCGCCGCCATCGGCCAGCTGCGCAGCAACCGGTTTGCGGACGATTGCGTCGGTGGAGAGGATCGCGACCTGCGGCTGGTTGATGATCGGCATGGTGAGCACACTGCCCGCCGAGCCGTTGTTGCTGATGGTGAAGGTGCCACCACTGATCTCATCGGGGCTGAGTTTGCGCGTGCGAGCACGGTTGGCGAGATCGTTGATCTCGCGGGCGATCGCACGAAGACGCTTGGTGTCGGCGCTGCGCACGACCGGGACCAGCAAGCCCTGATAGTCGAGATCGACGGCGATGCCGACATCGATGAAGTTGTGCACGATCAGCTCGTTCTCACCCACACTGGCATTCAGATACGGGAAGTCGGCCAACGCGTCGATGATCGCACGGGTGATGAAGGGCAGGTATGTGAGGCCGAAGCCTTCGGTTGCCTTCCATTCGGCCTTCACCTTGCTGCGGGTGGCGTCGACATTGGCGAAGTCGACCTCGACGACGCTAAACGCGTGCGGGCTGATTCCTTTGCTCATCACCATGTGGCTGCCGGTGAGCTTGCGGATCTTGCTGAGCGAGACCGTGGTGTCGCGCTCGCCCGACACCACGGTCGGCGCCGGGGCCGGGGTCGTTGCAACCGGGGCGGGGGCCGCGGCAGCGGGGGCAGCAGCGACAGGAGCAGCTGGAGCGGCTGGAGCGGCAGCGGGCGCTGCGGGAGCGGCAGGTGCCAGTTGCTTGCTGTCGATGAAGTCCAGCACGTCGTCGCGTGTGATGCGGCCGCCAGGACCGGTGCCGGTGAGATCGTCCGGGTTGATGCCGTGCTCGGAGACGAGACGACGCACCACCGGCGACAGCAACCGATTGTCGTTGCCCAAGGCCTCATGGTCGACTGGTGCTGCGGCGGGCACGGCAGCCGCGGCGGGTACCGGCGCTTCGACAACCGGGGCAGGAGCCGGCGCAACAGCAACCGGTGCCTCGACAACCGGTGCCTCGACAACCGGTGCGGCAACGACTGGCGCCGCGACTGGCGCCGCTGTTGGCGCCGCGACTGCCGGCGGAGCCTCGGCGGCGGGAGCCGCATCGGCGGGAGCCTCGGCGGCGGGAGCCGCATCGGCGGGAGCCGCATCGGCGGCACCGACGACGGCGATGACAGCGCCAACGGGCACCGTGTCGCCTTCAGCGGCGCGGATCTCGGTCACGACACCAGCGATCGGTGATGGCACCTCCGTGTCGACCTTGTCGGTACTGACCTCGAACAACGGCTCGTCGGCAGCAATGGTGTCGCCGACCTTCTTGAACCAGCGCGTGATCGTGCCTTCGGTGACTGTCTCGCCCAGTTGAGGAAGGGTGACGTCGGCCATGATGGAGTGCTCCTCGTATGCGAATGCTGTTGCGGTGTGATGTGATGTGATGTGTTGCGAATGGTGGGATCGTGCGTTGTCGTTCAGTGTTGTCGTCAGGCGTTGAGACTGCGGCCTGTGAGTGAAAGCACGGTTTCACCGAAGAGTTCGGTGAGGCTTGGGTGTGGCTGGATGAACTCGGCGATCTCGGCAACCGTGGCTTCCCAGTTCACGGCAAGGTAGCCGCCGCTGAGCTGTTCGGTGACCCACGGGCCAACCATGTGCACGCCGAGCACCTGACCGGCCGTCCCGTCGGCGTTCTTCTTGGCGATCACTTTGACGAGACCGTCCAGCTCGCCGAGGATCTGCGCACGACTGTTGGCACGGAACTGGTGCTTCGCGACGACCACATCGAAGCCGGCCGCGCGGGCTGCCTCTTCACTCGGCCCGGAGAAAGCAACCTCAGGGTGACAGTAAATGGCCCACGGCACTCGGTCGTAACGAATCGGGTTGGGTGCCTCATCGAGGATGTGCTTGGTGACGAGGATGGCCTCGGCGTAGCCCACGTGGGCCAGCGCAGGAGTATCGATGAGGTCGCCGACGGCGTACACGCCCGGCTCGGCGGTGCGGCAGTACTGGTCGACCTCGACGAAACCGCGAGCGCTGACCGAGACCGCTGTGCCCTGCAAGCCCAACTGGTCGGCAAACGGACGGCGGCCGATACTGACAACCACCGCATCAACTTCCAGGTTCTGAGCATCGCTGTCATCGGCGCCGAAGTGAACAGTGGTGCCGCCAAAACCACTCGGCGTATGGCCGAGCACTTTGACACCAGTCTTGATGTCGATGTTCTTCTTCTTGAAACTGCGCACGACCACGTTGGCAACGTCGGAGTCGAGCCCGGGAAGAATCTTGGGGAGCCCTTCCAGAATGGTGACCTGCGCGCCGAGATCGGCGAAGGTGCTGGCGAATTCGCAGCCGATGGCACCGCCACCGATGACCGCAACTCGAGCGGGCACGTAGTCGAGCATCAGCACTTCGTCGCTGGTCATCACCGGGCCGGCTGGCTCGAAACCGGGGATGGTGCGTGGCACACTGCCCGAGGCCAAGATCACGTTGGTACCCGTCACTGTGCTGGAACTGCCATCAGGGTGAGCAACGGTCACCGTATGGTTCGCCCCAAGCGTGCCGATGCCGTCGAGCACGGTGATCTTCTTCGACTTCATGAAGGTGCCGAGGCCCTTCACGATGCCGTCGACAATCCTTTGCTTGCGAGCCTGCACGACTGCGAAGTTGACGATGGGGGCACTGCTCTCGATACCGAATTCGGCAGCATGCTGGACGTGGCGGTTGACAGCAGCGGACTCGAGAAACGCCTTGGCGGGAATGCATCCACGGTTCAGGCAGGTGCCGCCGAGGGCACCCTTCTCGACCAGCGCAACACTGAGCCCGGCCGACGTTGCGTACAACGCTGCGCCGTAGCCGCCGGGGCCGCCGCCAATGACCACAAGGTCGAATTGCTGCTGGTCCATGATTCGTGAGCTCCACTCTGATCTGAGGTGGTTGAAGTCTGCGGGCGCAACGGTACCGGCTGGGCGTGGGGCTCGCGGTGGGTGGTATCGATTACACCAGTTTCCAGCGGACCTGGTCCTCGGCGCGGATCAGCAACAACTGACGATCGGTTCCCGTGAGGCCATTGGTTGGAAAGCTCAGAGTGCACGTCACTTCGGCAACGGTGAAGCCGATGCAGGCGGTATCCACACCGTCGTCGACCGTAGGCCCGATGCGCGTGTTGGGGGCGACCAGCGAGAACCCATCGAGTCCTTCGGGGTCGTCGACGCCCCCCAGCGTCACGGTGACCACCATCACGGAGTCGGTGGTGTCCACATCCTCCACCGTCACGGTCGCGTCACCGGCAGAACCAGTTGCCCCAACGGCAAGTGGTGGGGTCGGCTGTTCCTGGTTGGACAGGCGCAACAGCTGAATGCCGCCGGCGAGCAGGATCGCGAGACCGCACGACACGGCCAAGAGGAGCAATGTACGGGTGCGCATGACGCAGATCAGGATACGGCCGAGAGCGCGCCGCGACCTCTGTGTCAGCTGGCGCGGGCGACCTTCACTCGCCGCAGTGGTGGCAGGGTCGGAGGCGGTTGTTTGCGCGGCGGCAGATCGGCCAGCAGATGTGTGGTGATGTGGGCGATCTCCGCCACGGCGGCCTCGAATGCCGCCTCCGTGGCGGAAGAGGTCTTTTGGACGCCACTGATCTTTCGGACGTACTGGCGAGCGGCGGCCTCTATCTCGACCGGCGTCGCGATCGGCTCGAGCCCGCGCAGGGTGGTGATGTTGCGGCACATACGTCAAGGGTATTCCACATCCGGTAACTGGCGGACCCGCGGCCTAGCATTCAGGCATGGGCCTTCGCGACCTCACCAAACGACTCCGTACGTCGGTCGACGAGCTCGACGACCGCCGGCTGCAGGTGCGCTTCTCAGGCCTCGGCCTGACGTCCATTGGCAACATGACCGCTCGCACACCTGTGCGCGTCGGCGGCGAGATCACTCGCATGAAGGTTGCACCTCGATCCGGCGTGAGCACATTCGAGATCACGGTGGACGACGGCACCGGCACGGTGGTTGCGGTGTTCACGGGCCGCCGCCACCTTGGCGGTGTCGACCACAACCGGGCACTGGTGCTGGAAGGTGTTGCGCGCACCGAGCGCAACCGCCTCGTCATGCTCAATCCCGCGTACACTCTGCTACCGCACAACTGACAGGCGCATGCCCGACGAGCGGGCCGAGAAGTCAGCCGATGAGAAGGGCGCGTGTGGCGTCCTCGCTGTCGGCGGTGACCAAGATCAGTACTTCATCACCGACGCGCAGAATCGTGTCGCCACGTGGCACCACGACCTTCTCTTCACGCAGCACGGCGACCACAGTTGCGTCGCGCGGGAAGCCGACTTCGGCGATCTCGCGGCCAGCGGCCGGGGAGTTCTCCGCCAGCGTGACTTCGGCCAACTTGGCCTTGCCGCCTTCGAAAGACAGCAGCCGAACGAACGAACCAACCGACACCGCCTCTTGCACGAGGCCGGTGATGAGGTGCGGCGTGCTGACCGAGACGTCAACGCCCCAGGTCTCGTTGAACATCCACTCGTTCTTCGGGTTGTTCACTCGTGCCACGACGCGGGGCACCGCGAACTCTTGCTTGGCCAGTAAGGAGATGACGAGGTTGTCTTCATCGTCACCAGTGACAGACGCGATGACATCGGCACGCTCGAGGCCCGCAGCCTTCAACGCGCCAAAGTCGCAGCCGTCACCCTTGAGCCAATGCACACCCTCGATGGTGCCTTCGTACTGCGCCACGACGCGAGCGTCGCTGTCCACGATGGTCACCTGGTGCCCACTACCGACCAGCTGCTCGGCGATGAACCGGCCAACACTCCCGCCACCTGCAATCACGACATTCATCAAAGGCTCCTAGTGCGCCGCGGGCGGGTTGAGGGTCAGGTCGGCCAATTCTGAAATGGCATCGTGCGCAACGGCGAGGTACACGACGTCGCCCTCTTGCACCACCAGACCTGCAGTCGGCAAAATTGCGGAACCCAAACGGCTGACGGCCATCACACGGATGCCTGGGGCTTCGGCGTCGAGCACACGGTGGCCTGCCCAAGCGCTCGCGAACGAACGCTCGATGAGCAAAACCTTGGCCGAAGGGTCGACCCATTCAACGGCCAGAACGTCGGGTACCAGCCTGCGCAACACGCGCTCGGTGGTCCACAGTGCCGGCGCCACGGTGGCGATACCCAAGCGCTGGTAGACAGCGGCACGCTGCGGGTCGTAGATACGGGCAACGACGCGTTCGATGCCGAATGTCTCGCGCGCAACGCGGGCGACGAGGATGTTGGAGTTGTCACCATTGGTGACGGCTGCCAACGCCTCGGCCTTCTCGATACCAGCCTTGACCAGCAGGTCGCGGTCGAAACCAATGCCGACGAACTTCTCGCCGTTGAAGTCATCACCAAGGCGCTCGAACGCTGCCGGTCTGCGATCGATGACGGCAACCGTGTGCCCCTCACCGATGAGGTTGTGGGCCAACGACGACCCGACACGGCCACAACCCACGATCACTACATGCACGACTTTGTCCTCCACTGGTACTTCTTGCCGCCGGGGGCCCTCACGGCCTCACGACGACGGCATTGCCGTCAAAACTGTAACCCGACATATGCTCCGCAACACCTATGTTCCAGTCTCTCAAGCGCCTCGTCATCGGCACGCCCATCGCAAGTGCCGACGAAGGCCACCAGCGTCTCAGTAAGAAGATCGCCCTGCCGGTCTTCGCCAGCGACGCCATCTCCTCCACAGCGTACGCGACGGACGAGATTCTCATCGTGCTCCTCGGTGCCGGCGCCGGTTACGCGGCATTCACGAAGCTGGTCCCCATCGCCATCGTGGTGGCAGTCCTGCTCGTGATCGTCATCACCAGCTATCGCCAGACCATCTTCGCCTACCCCAGCGGTGGCGGCAGCTACATCGTCAGTAAGGAAAACCTCGGCACCCTTCCTGCGCTGATCGCCGGCTCGTCGCTGCTCGTCGACTACATCCTCACCGTTGCCGTGTCGGTCGCGGGTGGAACCTTGGCGATCAGGTCAGCATTCGGCTTCGACAACAAGTGGACAGTCCCTATCTGTCTCGGCTGCATCTTCTTGATGACCGTTGCCAACCTTCGTGGGCTCAAGGAATCGGGGGCCCTCTTCGCACCACCGACCTACATCTACGTCATCTCCCTGATCACCCTCATCATCGTTGGGTTGGTCCGTGTCTTCATTCTGAAGAACATCGACCCCATCGACCCGGCCAAGGTGAGCAAGGAAGCCGCTGAGTTCTCCAAGGGTGTCAAGAGCATCGGCATCATCGTGCTGCTGCGGGCCTTTTCGTCGGGCGCCGTTGCGCTCTCCGGCGTGGAGGCTGTTTCCAACGGTGTACCTGCATTCAAGAAGCCCGAGAGCAAGAACGCTGCTTCCACCATCATGTGGATGGGCGCCATACTGGGTAGCTGCTTTGTCGGCATCTCGGTGCTCGCTGCCCACCTCAAGCCCGTTCGCGGTGACGGCGACCCCACTGGCATTGCGCTGATGGCTGAACAGGTCTACGGCGGCAAGGGTCTGTTGTTCTGGATCATGCAGATCTCGACGTTCGCCATCCTCATCCTTGCGGCGAACACCGCGTATGCAGACTTTCCGCGGCTCTCCAGCATCATTGCGAAGGATGGCTTTCTGCCTCGCCAGTTCGCCAACCGCGGCGACCGGTTGGTGTTCTCCAACGGCGTCATCTTCCTCGCGGCCGTCGCCAGCGTGCTGATCGTCATCTTCGATGGACAGATCAGTGCGCTGATTCCGCTGTACGCGTTTGGTGTGTTCACCGGTTTCACGCTCAGCCAGAGCGGCATGGTCGTTCACCACATCCGACTCAAGGAACCCAGGTGGCGGCTCAGCCTCACCATCAACGCGATCGGCGCCGTCACCACGGGCATCATCGCCGGCATCGTCGTGGTCTCCAAGTTCACCCAGGGTGCCTGGATTCCCGCGGCGCTGATTCCGATCATGGTGTTCTTCTTCCACTCGATCGGCAAGCACTACCAGCACGTCAAGAAGTCGTTGGCGGTGCCGCTCGGTTACAAGTCGCCGCGGCGCACGCACTACGTGGTGGTGCTGGTCGGCAAGGTGAACCGCGGCGTGTTGGACGCGGTGCAGTACGCACGCAGCCTCAGCCCCGAGCGAATCATCGCGTTGTCGATCGTGCAGGACCCTGAGGAAGAGCGGGCGCTGCACGCACAGTGGGACGAGTACAACGTGCCCATCGAACTGCACACCATTTCGTCACCGTACCGCGAGCTCACTCGCCCGGTGATGGCGTATCTCGACGAGCTCGACCAGGAGCGCGATGACGACATCATCACCGTCGTCATCCCCGAATCGGTGACCAAGGTCAGTAGCCAGTGGCTGCACAACCAATCGGCGTTCGCGCTCAAGGCCCGCCTGCTCTATCGCCCCGACACAGTGGTGGTCAGCGTGCCCGTACACGTCGACGCTGACGCCGATGTCGTGGGCGAGTGATCACCCAACTCGCCTGATGCGTCCTCTCCGAATCGGGGGCACACGACGACAGTTCACCGGCATCGGGCCTACTGTGTAAGCATGCGCGTGATCATCTCCGGGGCCAGCGGCCTCATCGGTTCGGCCCTGTCGGGCGAGCTTCGCAACGACGGCCACGAGGTCGTCGAGCTGGTTCGCCGCACGGGGGCAGCCGGTGAAGTGCAGTGGGACCCGGCGGCCGGAGTACTTCCGGTCGATGCGCTGGAAGGCGCCGACGCGATCGTGCACCTCGCCGGCGCCGGTATCGGCGACCATCGCTGGACGCAGGACTACAAGGCGGAAATCCTGAACAGCCGGGTTCGCTCGACGACGTTGCTCGCCGAGACGATCGCGTCCTGCACTCACCGGCCTCCGGTGCTGCTCAGCGGTTCCGCTATCGGTATCTACGGCGCGAGCGACAGGCGTGAGCTCGATGAGCTCTCGCCGCTCGGCACCGGTTTTCTGGCCGACGTCTGCAGAGAATGGGAGGCCGCGGCGCTACCGGCGGCCGCCGCTGGTACCCGCGTTGCGTACCTACGCACCGGCATCGTGCTCACCCCCAAAGGCGGCGCCTTGAAGAAGATGCTGCCGCTGTTCAAGTTCTTTCTCGGCGGGCGCTTCGGCAACGGCAAGCAGTGGCAGAGCTGGATTTCGCTGCCCGACGAAGTCGGCGCCATCAAACACCTGCTGACCGCCGACGTCAGCGGCCCGGTGAACCTCACCGCACCGAATCCGGTCACCAACGCCGACTTCGCCAAGCTGCTCGGCCAGGCGCTCGGCCGGCCATCGGTACTGCCGGTACCTTCGTTCGGGCCCAAGCTGCTGCTGGGCAGCGAACTCGCCGACGCGCTGTTGTTCACGGGGCAGAACGTGCTGCCCAAGGTGCTGCAGAAGTCGGGCTACCAGTTCCAGCACCCACGCCTCGATGCGGCGTTTGCGGCGCTGCTGAAGTAAGCGTCAGCGCTGTACCGCTATTGATCCGCGGTGTCGACGGCGGACCAACGTTGCGCAGCGGCATTCAGATCCAGTGGCCAGATCCCGATCTCCGTGGGCCAATCGGCCTTCGGAACTGCCCACATGATCTCGAACTCGATGCCGTCGGGGTCTTTCCCGTACAGACTTTTGCTGACGCCATGGTCGCTCTCGCCGACCAGCGCGCCCGCCTGCACGAGTCGGGCGCGCAGTGCAACCAGATCTCCGAGCGTATGAACTTGCCAGGCCAAGTGGTACAGCCCGACGGACTGTGGCGCCGGCCGGCGGGCGCCGACACTGAACAGCCCGAGGTCGTGGTCATTGTCCGAGCCGTCGGCTCGAAGGAAGAACGCCTTGTCGCCCATGTTGGTGACGGTTTCGAAGCCGAGCACATCGCCATAGAACGCCGCCGACACTTTCGCATCGGTCACGTACAGCACTGCGTGGTTGAGTCGCTTTATCGACATGGCAGTTCCTCCTTCGAGTGAACGTCAGGACTTGAGGGCTTCGATTTCGAGTGTGATCTTGACAGTGTCGCCGACCACGAAGCCACCGGCTTCCAGCGCGACGTTCCACTCGAGACCGAAGTCCTTGCGGCTGATCTCGGCCTCAGCGGTGAAGCCGGCCTTCGTGTTGTTCCAGGGGTCGACCGCTACGCCATCGAACTCGAGAGCGAAGTCGACGGACTTGGTGACACCCTTGATGGTCAGGTTGGTGTGCAGGACGTAATCGCTGCCCTTGGCCTCGATGCCCGTGCTGACCAGGGTCCACTCGGGGTGGTTGTCGATGTCGAAGAAGTCGTTGCCGCGCAGGTGACCGTCACGGCCGGCGTCGCGAGTTTCGATGGACTTGGCGGTGACGACCGCTTCCACCTTCGACTCGAGCGGGTTCTCGCCGACCGTGATGGTGCCGGAGAAGTCGGTGAACTGACCGCGCACCTTGGCGACAACCAGGTGGCGAACGACGAAGCCGATGGTGGAGTGGCCGGCATCAACGGTCCAGATTCCGGGGGTGAGTGCGCTGAGGTCTGACATGAAATTGCTCCTTGAGTAGTGAACGACATGAGATTGCACGACACGTGAAGGTGACGACTGACTCACTGAATAGTTGAGTACAAGAATGATTGTATAGATCAATACTTGTGTACACAACTGTTTCCTCAGCAACTCTTTTGGTTAGGCTGTCGGCATGACCACGAACTGGCTTTCCGAGACCGAACAGACCGCGTGGCGCAACTTTGTCACCACCATGCCCGACCTTGATGCGGCCTTCGAGGCCGACGTCGCACGCCACGGCATCACCATGAGCGACTACACCGTTCTGGTCGCTCTGTCCGAGGCCGAAGATCATCGCTTGCGCATGTGCGACCTGGCAGCAGCGCTACGCCTCTCCCCCAGCGGCCTCACCCGTCGCCTCGACGGCATGGTGAAGGCCGGCTGGGTCGACCGGTCAGCGTGCAGCGCCGACCGGCGCGTGATGTTTGCCCATCTCACCGTCGAAGGCACAGCAAAGATGAACGCCGCAGCACCCGACCATGTCGAGAGCGTGCGACGTCACTTTTTCGAGCCACTTGGCGAGACCGGCGTGCAGCAACTCAGCGAGCTGTTCAGCGTGATTCGTCAGCACCTGCACCAGACCCAGCCGGGCTGACCATGAGCGAACCGCTGCAGCTCCCCCAGGGCTTCCACGCTCACGTCACGAACATCGGCATCAAGGACACCACCGACGACTTCACCCTCGTTGCCGCCGACGGCCCATGTGTGGCCGCCGGGGTGTTCACGCAGAGCTCGTTTGCTGGGCCCAGCGTGCTGGTCAGTCGCCGCCACGTTGCGGCCGGGACGGCGCGGGCGATGGTCGTCATCTCCAAGAATGCCAACGTCGCCACTGGCGCTCAGGGCCTCGCCGACGCCGAGGAAGTCGTCTCCGGCGTGGCCGCCGCACTGGGCTGCGCGCCCGCGGACGTGCTGCTGGCCTCCACCGGCGTGATCGGTCGGCCGTACCCGATGAATGTGGTCCGTGCCGGGCTGGCGGCTATTCCGTCTCCATTGCCGGGCACCGATGCCTCAGCCGTTGCCCGCGGCATCATGACCACCGACACCGTCGAGAAATCGGCCACCGCAACGGTGGGCGCCGCTCGCATCGTCGGCGTCGCGAAGGGCGTGGGAATGATCGAGCCCAACATGGCGACGATGATCGCGATGTTCTTCACTGACGCCGACGTTGCGCAGCCAGCGCTCGACGCGACGTTTCGTCGCGTCATCGACCGCACGCTCAACTGCGTCTCGGTCGACACGGATACGTCCACCAGCGATACGGCCGTGATCCTGGCCAACGGCGCCGCCGGCCCTGTCGACGCTGGGGAGTTCGAGGAGGCGCTGTACTCGGTCGCCCAATCGCTGACGAAGCAGATCGCACGCGACGGCGAGGGCGCCACCACGCTGCTGGAAGTGATTGTCGATCAGGCCGCATCGGCCGAACAGGCCAAGCGCGTGGCCCGTGGAATTGTGAACTCACCGCTGGTCAAGACCGCGGTGCACGGCGCCGACCCCAACTGGGGTCGGGTGGCGATGGCCGTGGGCAAGGCCACCACTGCCGATGAGGTCGACCAGAACTTGGTCGTCATTCGGTTCGGCACGCAAGAGGTGTATCCGGCGAGACTCGACGACAGTGGCCTGGAGGCGCTTTCCGCCTACATGCGCAGCGACGACGTCTTGATCCACGTCTCACTCGCGACCGGTGGCACGTCGGCGGCAACCGTGTGGGGCTGCGACCTCACCGACGGCTACATCCGCATCAACGCCGACTACACCACCTAGACCCTCGACGGTCGTGGTCAGGTGGTGCGGCGGCGACGGCGGCGAGTTGCGACCTGTGCCAGTGCACCGATGCCGAGCACGGCAGCTGCGCCGTAGAGCTGGGGCAGCGTGTTGCCACCAGTGGCCGGTATCGGCGCCGTCGTCACCTTCGGATTGTCGGACTTCACCTTTGCCGGATCGAGCAGACTCCGGTCGTGGTCATCTTCGTCACCAGGGATGTTGTCGATGTTGACGTCGTCGTTGTCCACGATCGGGTCGTTGTAGACGTCCGCGTCCGGGATCGAGTCCTCGTCCTCTACGTCCTGGCCGGGCAGGTCGTAGGTGTCGGCCCCGTCGGTGACAATCTCGGCGAGGTTCACGTACGAGTCGAGGGTGATGTCGACGATCTTGACGACGATGATGACCGACTTGATCTCGCCTGGCGCCAACGAGGTGAGATCCCAGATGACCGTCTGACCGGCCACCAACGGGTTGTCGGTGGCCGACACGAACGTCAGACCGGCAGGGATCACGTCCTGCACCGTGAACTCACCCGAGTTCACATTGCCTTGGTTCTTGATCAGGATCTCGAACGAAATGTTCGAGTCCTTCTTGAACGACTGCCCAGCGGGCAAGTTCTTGACCAGGGCCAGGTCGTAGTGAATCACCGCGTCGAGAGAGGCCACATCGTGGTCATCCTCGTCGACGGTCGGGTCGTTGTGCTGCGTTGCCGGCATCGTCTTTTGGTCAACGACAACGTCGTTCGACGGGTTGCTGTCAGGCACGGAATCATCGTCCTCGACGTCACCGTCGGTCAGTACTTCGTAGCCGGTGGTGTCGTAGATGTCGGCACCATCGGCTGAGATCTCAGCCACGTTCAACCACGGCCGCTTACTGAAGTCGGCAACGCGCACGGTGACGGTCACGCTTGTCGTCGCTCCTGCGGCCAGACCGGACAGGTTCCACGTCACGATTTGACCGGCGATGTCGCCACCGTTGGAAGCGGTGGTGGCAGTCAGGCCGTCCGGGATGACGTCTCGCACCGTGAAGTTGCCCGACCCGACATTGCCTTGGTTCTTGACGTCGATCGTGAACGTTGCGAGGCCGGCTCCATCAATGGTTCCTGGACCGGTCTTGATCAGCGCCAGGTCGTACAGCACCGGCGCATCGAAGAAGGCGACATCGGCGTCGTCCTCACCGTTCGGCGAAGCATCGGCAATGCTGCTCAGGTCGTTGGTCGGGTGCTCCCACGTGCCGTACCCGTCGCTGACGCCTCCACCATTGTCGTTCGTGGTGACCCCATCCGGAATCGAATCAGCGTCTTCGACATCTCCGCCCGGACCCGGGGCGTCGTATGCGTCGGCTCCATCGGCAGAGATCTCGGCGATGTTCTTGAATGGCCGCTTCGAGACGTCGGTGATGCCCACTGTCACCGTCACCGAACGCACCGCACCGGCAGCCAGATTCGAAAGGCTCCACGTCACCGTGGAACCACTGATCAGACCACCATCACTGGCTGCCGTCGCAGCGGTACCAATCGGCAGTGTGTCGGTCACCGTGTACGAACCAGAGTTGACGTCACCCTGGTTCTCGACGGTCAACGTGAATGTCACTGCACCCGACGGCGTGATCGACGTCAGGTTCGGCACCTTGGCCAGCGCCAGGTCGTACGCGAGCGCAACGTTCACATCGGCGATGTCGGCGTCGTCCTCGGGATCAGGGTTCTGCCCGGCGTCGTTGATCGTCGCGTTGTCGACGCCCGCCAAGCCATAGTTGCCGTCGTTGGTGGTGTCCGTGTCGGGAGTCGAGTCGTTGTCGTCACCCCACTGTGCGCCACCATCAGTTGCGACCTCGGCAAAGTTTCGGAACGGTCGCTTCGAGAAGTCCGAGACCGTCGCCGACCAGGTCAGGTCCAGCGTCGAGCCCGCGGCCAGCCCGGACAGTGTCCAGGTGACCGTGCCGGCGACACTGTTGTACACGCCGGCGTTGGAGATACCCGTCTTCGGGGCGAGACCGGCCGGCACCTTGTCGACCACCGTGTAGTTGCCGGAATCGACCGTGCCCTGGTTCTGCACCGTGACCGTGAAGTCGATGACGGTGCTGTCGCCACCGGTACCGTTGACAACGCCCGTCTTGGCCAAGGCCAAGTCGTAGATGTTCGCCGTGAGGTCGGCCTGAGCATCGTTGTTGGTGGGGGTGTCAGACGTGACGGTCGCCGTAGTGGGCGGTGTGCCCAACGGGTTCGTCTCCGTCACCTCGCCGGTAGCCGGTGAGATGTAGGCCACGTTGTGGAGCGTTCCTGTGATGTTGGCGTTGATGGTCGCCGTGACGATGATCGTCTCGCCGGCCGCTCCACCTGCAGGCAGCACGGCCGAGCTCGTGCACACGTTGGTGACGCAGGTGTAGTTGCTCGATGCGGCGGAACCGACCATCGACACCAAGGTCATCCCCGCGGGCAGGATCTCGGTGACCTTCCAACCCGCCAGCGCGTCCGTGGTGCCCACGTTCGACGGTGTCAGCGTGTACTGAATCGACTTGCCCGGGTAGTAGTTGGCCGGCGTATCGAGGACCTTGGCCAGCGTCAGGTCGACGTTCACGAAGCCAGCATCGATCGTCGGCTCGTCGGTGTTACCAGGGGTGACGGCGTTGCTGCCCGAGGGCGGAGTCGTCACGCCCGCGAACCCAGTGTTCCGGTTTGCGTTCGAGTCGTTCGCTGCCGTGCCCGAGAACTGGGTGGTGAACGAGTAATTGGTCGGTGCGATGAACTTCACCTGATAACCCGCCGACGGTGACAGGTCGTCGAAGAAGTAGAACCCGCTGCCATCCGTGGTGGTCGTGCGCAGCAACGTGGTGCCGGCCGAGTTGTACAACTGGACCGTCACACCGGACATCGCCGGTTCCGCTGCGCCCTGCACGCCATCACGGTTGACGTCGAGCCAGACGTAATCGCCGATCGACACCAACGAATCGACCGACACCGTTGCTTGCGCATCATTGTTCGTCGGCGTCGTCGACGTGTTCGTCGACGTCGTCGGGGTGATCAACGGGATCACTTCCGTGACCTCGTTGGAAGCGGGCGAGACATAGGCGACGTTGTGCGCCGAGCCGACGAAGTCGGCGTTGATCGCCGTAGTGACGATGATCTGCTCACCAGCCGCCGCGATACCCAACTGCGCCGAGCTCGTACAGGTGAGAGTCGCCAGCACACAGGTGTAGATGCTCGAGCCACCGGCAGCACCCACGATTCCGGTTGCGGTCAGGCCGACAGGCAGGATGTCGGTCACCGACCAGCCGTCCAGCGCGTTCGTGCTGCCGACGTTCGTCGGAGTCAGTGCAAACGTCACCGTCGAGCCTTCGTAGTACGGGCCGGCCGATGTGATGGCCTTCGCCACGGCGAGATCGACCCGCACCAGGCCGGCGTCGACGGCTGGGAAGTCCGGCGTCCCCGAGGCGTTCGAGCCATCGGCCGGCGTCGTGAAGACAGCGGTCACACCAGTCGCGACGTCGGCATCGCTGTTGTTGGTGACCGCCACCGCACCTGACTGGCTGGTGAAGAAGTCGCCGGAGGGAGCGGTGAACTTCACCTGATAGTTCGTGCTCGGCAGCAAACCCGTGAACGAGTAGAAGCCGGAAACGTTCGTCGTGGTCAATGTCTGCGTCGCAACATCCGGAGGATCGATCGAGTTCCCCGACGCATCGAGCAGCTCCACCGTCACACCGCTGACAGGCGCCTCGCCGCCGGTCTGCAAGCCATCGCGATTCAGGTCGAACCACACGTAGTCACCGACACTCACCAACGGGGTCACGAGAACATCGGCCTGTGCGTCGTTGTTCGTCGATGTCGTCGACGTGTTCGTCGATGTCGTGGGAACCACGAGCGGGATCGTCTCGGTCACCTCACCCGGACCGGGCGAGACGTAGGTGACGTTGTGTGCCGTGACTGCTGGGCCGGCGTTCACTGTGGCGGTGACGATGATCGTCTCCGCAGTCGCGCCTGCTGCCAGCGGCGCGCCGGAGGTGCACACGTTGCTGACGCACGTGTAGATGCTGGAACCACCGGCCGAACCCACCATGGAGACCAGGGTGAGACGAGCAGGCATGATCTCGGTCACCTTCCAACCCGTGAGGGCTGCAGTAGTGCCATTGTTGTTCGGGGTGAGCGTGAACGTCACCGTGTTCCCTGGGTAGACAAGGCCGGCGGTGTTCAGCACCTTCGCGATCGCCAGGTCCACCTTCACCAGGCCCGCATCGATCGTGGAGTCATCGGCAGCATTCGGGGCGCCGGAGTTGGCGCCGGCAGCCGCGGTAATGACGTTGGCACGACCGGTGGTGGTGTTCGCGTTGGAGTCGGTCGCCGTAGCACCGGTGAACTGCGAGGTGAAGCCATACGTGGCGTCCGGCTTCACGAACTCGACGATGTAGTTGGTGCTCGGGGCCAGATCGGTGAACGAGTAGTACCCCTGCGCGTTGGTCGACGTCGTCTTGACGATGGTCGCCGGTGCCGAGGCCAGATAGAGGTTGACCGTCATACCGACGATCGGCGGCTCCGCCACGGCGGTGCCCTGTTGACCATTTCGGTTGACGTCCAACCACACGTAATCACCGATGGAGACCAACGAGAGTGCGAGCGCATCGTCGTTGTCGTCCTCGTCGGTGAGATTGGGCGCCGTGTACGTGGCGCCCAGAGCGATGACGCCGGTGTAGCCCTCGTTGGGCGGCGGCGTGTTGTCCTTGCCGATGCCACCGGTCTGCTGGCCCGCGGGAGTCGAGTCGATGTCGTTCGTGAAGTAGTAGGCCGACGAGTCGGTGTTGATCTCCGCCCAGTTGCGCCATGGTCCGGAGGTCCAGTCGGTGACGTTCAGCGCAACCTTGACGTCGACGTAGCCACCGATCGGGATGTTGGCGATCGAGCAACTCACTGTGGTATCGAGGTTGTCGGTGCACGTGGCGGCGCTGTTGACGGCGTCGAACGTGGTGCCGGTGGGCATCTGGTCCTTCACCGTGACGGCTCGCGATGGCACGTTGCCCTGGTTGTAGACGCGGATGGTGAACACGGGGCCGTTGGGATGGGCGATCGGGCTGTTCGTGACGACCTTCGCCAGCGCCAGGTCGTAGGTCACGACCGGGTTGATGTCGGCGATGTCGGCATCGTCCTGCGGGTCGCCGCCACGTACTCCCGCGTCGGCAATGGTGAGGTTGTCGATACCTGTGCCTGGGGTAGCACCGATGGCCGGATAGGTCCCGTCGTTCGTGGTGACGGTGTCGGGCGTCGAGTCCCAATCGGTGGTCGGCGTCAGCACGCCGCCGGTCGTGACCAGTTCCGACGAGTCGTCGCTGATCTCGGCGAAGTTGCGATAGGGCCGCTTCGACCAGTCGTCAATCTGTGCCGTGAATGTGATGGTCGCGGAGCCCCCTGGCGCAAGGTTGGACATCCCAGTCCATGTGAGGGTGCCGGAACCGACCGTGGGCGATGAGGGCGACGCGCTCCCTAAGACATACGAGACTCCGGCCGGCAACGTGTCGGTGACGTCGTACACGCCGGACGCAACGCCGCCCTGGTTCTGGACAAGGATCGTGAACGTGGCGGTCCCGAGCGGCAACACGTTCGTCGTGTTCACCGTCTTCACCAGCGCCAGGTCGTAACGGATGCTGACATAGCTGGAGGGGTCCGTGGCACTGACCGGAGTCCGTTCGGCCGGCTTCAACGCCGTACCGCTGTCGAGCACTGGTGTGCCCGACACCGTGGCGATGTTGCTGTAGTCGACGGTCTTCGCAGTGCTCGTGGCGGTACAGGTCATGACCGCACCGCGGTTGAGGGCGATCGGGGCCGCAGGCGAGCTGGACAGACCGCTGGCATTGGTGCCGTCGGTAACGATCGAGCAGTTGCTGACCGTGAACGTCGGGTCGGGACCACCGTTGTCGGTGAGGCTGACGCTCTCCAGGCGGGTGTTGCCCGTGTTGGTGACCGTGTAGAGCCAGGTGACCGGTCGGCCTCGAAGGATGCTGACGCCGTCGCCGGCCTGGCTGTCGGGCCACGCAGTGTCCTTGGTGACTTTGTTGACCTTGATGGTCGGCTGGGGCTTCCACAGACCCGCGTCCCAGCTCAGGTCGGCTTCAGAGCCGCTGGAGCCAAGGTTGACGACGGTCGTCTCGTAGAACGGCAGGCCGTTGCCGGCGCCGGAGCCCGTGCCAGTACCGGTGCCGACAGAGGTTTGCGGGATGTCGCTGTCCGTGTTCCCGTTGCCCGGGGTGCCAAGGTCGGTCGCCCCGAGGCCGTCGGCATCCTGCGGCGAGATGTACCACGATGTCGGCGGGTAGAAGCGCACCTTGTAGTCGCCTGCCGGCAGACCTTGGGTGGGGTCGTTGTAGTCGGTCGAGAAGAGGTAGTTGCCGTTGACGTCGGTGTAGGTGTACCCGTAGAAAATGAAAACCCCTGGAGAGGTCTGCTTGTAGAGCTCGACATACACACCACTGACAGCATAGGTGGCACCTGTCTCGCCGGAATCCTGGATGCCGTTGTAGTTCTTGTCGTACCACACACGATCGCCGATGCTGTTCGACTGCGCGGGAGCGGCGACGTGGATGTCGACCTTCGGTGGCTCGGCACCGAGGCGCCCCGGGTTGGAGAGACCGCCCAACTGGTCGTCGGGCACATGCACGCCGTACGCGAAGCTGTTCGACGCGCGCGGGCACGTCGGGCCGCCCTCGGTGAGCTGCTGGACGCCGTCGCCATTGGCGTCGACCCATGGCGTGACCTCGGTTCGCCCGAGAATGGTGGTGTTGCCTGGGCCACCCGTGCCGGTTGCCGGGGCATACGGAGGGGTGGTGACCGGAATCGTGCAATTGGTGAGCCAGTCGTACGGGCTCACACCACTTGTGTAGGTGGGGTCGAACACCGGGGTGACCATCTCGTACTCGAACGACAGCGACTGGCCGAAGTCGAGTCGACCTGGGTAGGTGAGCCGGATCGACCGGTAGAGCGGCAGGTTGGCGACGGTCGGTGAAGCCGTCCAGTTCGGCACATCACACGCGACGATCGGGCCGAGCACCTCGGGCCGACATGGCTTGTTCGACAGTGAGTACTCCACAGTCCAACCGGGGGGCGCGGTGATCAAGGAGACCAGATAGGGCGTAAACTCGGAGCCTCGCTTGACAGTGCTCAGGCGAACCCCGACGTCGCCGACGAACGGGAGGATGTCGACGTACTGCACTTGGTCGACCTGCACGTTGCCCACGTTCTGGACCGAGATCTTCCACGTCATGTGGCCACCTGGCACCGTCGTGCCGGCGAGGTTGAAACCCGCGTCGAGGGCGCCCTGCACCAGCTTCTGCGACCTCAATTGGGCGGAGATGTTGACGTTGATGGAGTGGGCAGCCTTGCAGCCGGCCTGGACGCAGTGGTTGAACTGTGAGCCGTCAGCCTGCGTGATGTGCACCACGTTGGTGTAGCTGCCCGGAAGGGCGGGCGTGTCGTTGACCGTCGGGGTTTGGAACCCGTCGGCGGTCACGTCATACGTGATTGCCGGCGCGATCTGGCCGGGCGTGAGCGTTCCGGTGTACTGCAGCGTGATCAGCGTGCCGGGGCCCTGCGCGCTGGTGTTGCTGGGAAGGACCTCCGGCGTGCAGCCGCCAGGGGTGAGCGCGACCAGAGTCCAGCCGCCGGCGGGTAGCGCGACGCCACCAGCTCGCAGGTTGCTGACGACGAGGCGCGAGCTGTCCGGTACGCAGTCCGTGAGCCGTGGGTTGACGAGGTCGCCCGTCGCATCCGAGTTGTTCGAGGCCGTGAGCGTGTATGTGACGGTGGCGCCCAGGTCGATGGCTGCGGGTGAGGTCTTCGTGATCGAGGGGTGTGGCTGCGGGGTCTCGAGCTGGACGCTGGCGCACGACCGACCGCGATCCTGAAGGATGGTGTCCTGCTCGCCGGTGAGCGTCACGCAGTTCTGGCGAATGATGCCGGGCTGGTTCGGCGGGACCGAAGGTGGGGTGCCGGTGATGGTGCCGATCAGTTTCTGGCCCGATGCCGACCAGCCGCTGCCGATGGTGCCGGTGAACACCCAGCGCACATAGTTCACCCCGGCGAGACCGGTGGTGACCGAGGCCCCCGGTGCAGTGGAAACCTGCGTCCAGGTGCTGTTGTCCGGTGACGTCTCGATCGACGCGCTGACCGTCGAGGGGGCACCGGACCATGTGCCCGTGTTGATCTGCGTGAGGGTGAACCCCGTCGGGAATGGGCCGTCGCTAAGGGTTGCCGTGGTGAAGGCATGCGCCTCGGCGTCGCTCGTGTTGGAGGCGCCGAGACTGTAGGTGACCGTGTCACCGTTCTGGACGTAGTAGTTGCCGCTCGCATTCTTTGACGGTCCAAAGCGGGTGATCGGCCCGATCAGCGTCAGGGTGGTGGTGGCGGGGCCGATGTTCTGCGGCCCGCCGCCGGCGCTGTTGCTGCCGACAGCCGAAACCGAGTTGGTCTTGGTCTCACCGATCACATTGGTGAGATCGCCTCCGGCGAACATGTTGACGAAGGTGACATTGAACGAGATCGGAAGGCAGCCCTGCGCGTCGGTGGCCGGCAAGTTCGCCGGGTCGCCCGGGTTGGGTACACCCGCAGGGTGCAGGTTCCACACGATCGTGCCGCCGGTACCGGGTTGGACGATTGTCAACAACGGGTTCATCGGGTCGGGGATCATCGTGCTGGGTGTGCCGGGCGTGTACACGCCGCCGAAGGGCAACGGTCCCACCGGGGTGGCCCCTACCGGCAGAACGTCGGTGACGGTGTAGCTGTCCCACAGTGCCGTGCTCGTCTGCGGGCACACCTTCACGGTGTAGGCGACAGGGTCGGTGCCCGCCGCGTTGAGCAGCGCCGTGCTGGGACCGGTCTTGAAGATGCCTGACTGCGCCGGCAATGCGTTGATGTAGGAGACCGCCGGACCGGCGGAACAGTGGACCGTATCGGTGTCGGTGCACGGCGAAGAGATGACGGCCGTGTTGGAGACTTGCTGGGCTTGGGGCGTGAACGGGACGATGCCCTGCGGCACGGTCAGCGACAGCGTGACCGAACCAGAGTCGCCCGCCACCATCATCGAAGTGGCCGTCCAGCTGACAGTCTTGGTCGGGCTCGCACCACTGACGCCGTTGAAGACTACATCCGTGGGGTAGAACGCGCTGGCTGAGGCGAAGTTGAGCTGGGCA
Source organism: Acidimicrobiales bacterium (assembly GCA_038328705.1). Classification (GTDB taxonomy): domain Bacteria; phylum Actinomycetota; class Acidimicrobiia; order Acidimicrobiales; family Ilumatobacteraceae; genus UBA668. Next base: position 26,513 of record JBBQMG010000008.1, read on the forward strand.
GGGTTGCCGTAGATGTCGGTGAACGTCGGAAGCGTGTCGGTGAACGTGAGACCCGCGCAGTCGGCGGCGACCAGGCCGGAGCAGCTATAGGTGATGGTGTAGGTGAGCGTCGTCGACGGGAGCAACCGTGCGCCCAGCGAGCTCAACGGCGCCACGGTCTTGCCGTCCAACGACAAGAAACTATCCGGTGGAGCTGCATCGGCGGTCGGGGCGACGACAATCGGTGCGACGACGACGACGGTCGACGCCAACAAGACACCGGCCACGATTCCGAACAGGGCGCGCAGGCGACCTGACATCGTGCGTCCGGCATCCAATTTGATTCGCTCGTTCACTACGCACTCCCACTCGGAGCCTCGCTCGGCCCGCAGTCTGACGAAACTTACGACTCCGTTGTGTCGTCAATCTGACGCAACAAGTGAAGAAATTCCAAAAAGTTAGACTAGGCGCTCAAATCTTCAGCTGGCGCCGGAGCCGGTCAAGATCTAACCCAACTCGCGAGGACTCAGCACGAAAGATGTAGACGCTCTGCGGCGATAAAATCACGCTGGGTCAAACTCTCGATCTCGAATTGAGGGTTATTGTTCAGGCATCGTCTGGTTTCGCACACAGCGTGTGTGTATGCGGCCACGCGGAGCGCGAGTGCAGAACGTACGCAGACACACACCTACACAGCAGCAACCAACGGTCAACGGAGCCGGGCGTGGCCATCGGCTCATGTTCGTCAAACACTCATGTCGTCGTTGAGAGTCTGAACCCCAGGTTCACACCGAGACCTGCACGCCCTTCCAGAACGCGTAGCGACCCTTGATCTCGGCTGCAGCATCCTTCGGCTCTGGGTAGAACCACGCCGCATCGGAATTGAGCTGGCCGTCAACAGTGACGTGCTGATAGCTGGCAGTGCCCTTCCACGGGCACACCGTGTTGCTGGGCGAATCCGTCAGGTATTCTGCTTTGACCGATTCGGCGGGGAAGTAGTGATTTCCCTCGACCACGACCGTGTCGTCACTCTCGGCGATGACCGTGCCATTCCATACTGCCCTCCTGGCGGTTCCTCCTCCTAGATGCGCCGACCAGTATGCCGGGCCGGATCACTTCGGTGGCATACGGATTCCGCCGTCGACGCGAATTGTCTCGGCGTTCATGTAGCTGTTGGTGATGCACTCCACGACCATCGAGGCGAGCTCGCTCTGGAAGCCGAGACGCTGTGGGAACAGCACACCCTTCTGCAGGTTCGTCTTGAAGGCTTCGCTGTTCTCACCCTCGCCGTAGATGGGCGTGTCGATCAGGCCAGGCGCAACGGTGTTGACGCGCACGCCAACAGCAGCGAGGTCGCGCGCGATCGGCAGGGTCATTCCGACGACGCCACCCTTGGAAGCCGAGTACGAAGCCTGGCCGATCTGGCCGTCGAAGGCTGCGACGGAGGCGATGTTGACGATGGCGCCGCGCTCGCCGTACTCCAACGGCTCGGTGGTGCTCATGGCGGTCGCTGCCAGGCGGATGCAGTCGAAGCTGCCGATGAGATTGATGGCGATGACCTTCTTGAAGGCATCGAGGTTGGCGGCCGACTCGTACTGGCCGTCCTTGCCGACCGTGCGCTGGGCCCAGCCGATGCCGGCCGAGTTCACGAGCACGCGCAACGGCCCCATGCTCTTGGCCATCTCGATGGCGTTGATGATGTCGTCGGTCTTGGTGACGTCGACCTTACAGAACGAGCCGCCGATCTCGTCGGCGAGTTCGTTGCCCTTGTCCTCCTGCAGGTCGGCGACGACGACCTTGGCCCCCTTCGAGGCGAGCAGACGGGCGGTTGCTGCTCCGATGCCGGAGGCACCACCCGTGACGATTGCGCTGACTCCATTGATATCCATGTCGCCGACGTTAGGCCGCAGCAGGTCGCGCACACCAAGCGGACCGCGCCCACAAACGTCGGTGCGCAGCGTGCCAGGGCCCACCGAAGTGACGCGTTGTCGACGCCACCACCTGCACCTGTGAAGGAAAACCGCGTCAGTTCTCGATGGACATCCCGAGGTCGCGTGCCCGTCGGGCAACCACTCGCTCGAGAAACGCTCGGGCTTGGGCAGGTGACTTCCTGTCCGCCCAGCCCAGGTACACAAACTGCCAGCCCTCGGCGATCGCGCGATTCTCCCGCCGCTGGTCGAGTATCTCCCGATGAGTTCCGGTGTGGAACGAGCGACTGTGCGCCTCGATGCCGAGCCGCACCACAGGGAACGCAAGGTCGACCTGCGCGATGAACGAGCGGTCCACCTCTTCCCGGATGATGTGCTGCAGCGTCAACTCCGGCAGTTTCGGGGAGGCGATCGCCAGCTCGACCAGTCGTTCCATCCAGGAACCACGCACCACTCCGGACTCCCTACGCTCGCGCACCTGGCCGAGAACGAGCCTCGTGCCCCGTTGACCTGGGCGGTGCAGTTCAGTTGCAACCTGCTCCAACCACGTCAGGCTGTAGCCCATCCTCTGAAAGCTGTCGATCGCCCGAATCACCTGTTCGTCGTCGACCACCTGGCCGAGATCGACAATGGTGCGCGCCAGCGAAGTGCACGGAATGCCGTCGATCACGAAGCAATGCTGCGGCGTCAGCGGCGATTGATGGACGATCACGCCGTCCATTCGGAGTCGTCGACCGCGCGGCAGGGTCACTTCGAGGAGGTTGTCGGTGAATCCGTCAACCTTCTGTAGCTGGGCCGATGCCCGATGCGATGCCTTCCCGGCGCCGTTCGCCGTCAGCGTGGCAGCCTGCAACGACTGACGCCACGTGGGTGGTGCACCATGGATCGCGTAGACGCGAGGTGCTATCGGCCGAAGGGTCGATCGCTCGAGTTCAGAACGAATCTGGAGGGCGGAGAGGCCCGATACGACAGCCTGGGAACGGGACAATGCGGCGTGGTGTGAGGCTGCGACATCACCAACACCGCCCATGAAGGACGAGTTGGTCATGAAGCCCGAACATATCGACGACGCCCGGGAGCTACTCCCCCGTCGCACAGAAATTCTGCGTTGTGGCCAACGCCGGAAGTGACGCGCTATTGGTCCTGCCAACTGGGCTTGTGAAAACAAACCGCGTCACTTCGACTACCGCAGGCGACCGATCCGCGAAGTGACGCGCTATCGGTTCCACCAACTGGGGTTGTGAAAACAAACCCCGTCACTTCGGCGCACGGGTGCAGGCGGCGCGTTAGTCGAAGAGGCTGGGCTGTGCGATGTCTGGGCGAGCGGTGCTGGGCACGTCGACGGGGGCGAAGGGGCCGGCGCTGGCGGCGACGGCGAGGCGGTCGACCAGGTCGTTCATCGGGTCGCCACTGTGGCCCTTCACCCATCGAAACGTGGGCGAACGCTCGATGACCAACTCGACCAGTGGCACCCAGATGTCCGTGTTGGCGACCGGTTGCTTCTGTGAGTTCTTCCAGCCGTTGGCCTTCCACTTCACCCACCAGCGGTCGCGGAAGCAGTGCACCACGTAGGTGCTGTCGCTGACGATGGTGAGCTGACCGGTCAGCGACTTCAGTGCTTCCAGAACGGCCTGCAGTTCCATCCGCTGGTTGGTGGAATGGGCTGCGCCCCCGGACCCGTTCAGCTCGCCGCTCGGCGCAACAGCCCACGCCCAGCCGCCGCGGCCGGGGTTGCCGGCGCACGCGCCGTCGGTGAACACCACAGTCGGCTCGGTGCCGCTCACGTCTGGGCCGCATTCACGATGGCCGGGCCGAGGAATTGGGTGGCGATCAGCAACGAGGCGTCGCTGCTCCAGTGCACACCATCGACGCGTGCAGCGCGGTCCTGTCCTACGGACTGGGTTGCGAGCCACGCGGAGAGGTCCACCACGCGCACGGCGGGTCGACTGAACCCGACTGATTCGATGGCTCGTCGCAACACCGAATGACGGGCAGGTTGGGCCTGAATGTCTTCGCCACCGGCCAACGACGGCAACGGTGTTGGCGCCTTCAACCACACGATGCGCGGAGCGCCAGCGGCAAGCAGGCTGTCGGTGAACTTGCCCAACGAGGCCATCATGGCCTCCTCGACAGCAGGGTCGGTGGGTGAGAGCAACGGACCATCCTTCGTCAGCCGACGGTCCTGCACGTCCCATACGGTGCTCATCACGACCACGACATCCGGCTGCAGCTCTGTCACCTTCGCCGGAATCAGATCGCGAACATACGGCCCGCACACTGCGTCGACGTCGCGTTGGCCGTTGCTCAACTCGAGATAACCACCCAGTACCAAACCACAACCGGGGCCGGCATCCACCGTCACCTGCGCGTACAGCGGATTGGCTGCCGCCCACAGCACCAGGCCTGCCCCGGTGGCCTCGGCCGTCGAGTCGCCCACGACGAGGATGCGCACCGGGCGCGAAGGCACTGCCAGCTGCGTGGTGGTCGTCGCTACCGGCAGCGTGGTGCTGACGGCCACATCGCCGGTGTCGGTCGCCGCCACGCTGGAGGAGCTTGCAGCGGCCAAGGAACTGGTCGTCGCAATCGTGACCAGCGGCGCCACCGGACCCGTGTCGAACGATGCTTGCTCGGCGGCCGCAGCGTCGACGGCGTAGTACTTGGTTGTGGCAGGCAGGACCGCGATCGCGAGCAACGAAGCAAGAGCGGTGCCGGCGAACGCCGCCATCAGAGTTCGGCGAGGCGGCATCCAGGTGGCGAGCCTGATCGGCTTCTCGATGAGGTAGTAGGAGGCCACCGACACGACGAGCGTGAGCGCACACTTCACCGCCAGCGACACACCCACCGGAACGTCCCATCCCTTGCGATCGATGAGGACGAAAATTGGCCAGTGGTAGAGGTACACCCCGTAGCTGATCTTGCCCAGACCGACCAAGGGGCGAGCACTCAGCATCGTGCGGACCGGACCGGGTGCCTGCAATCCGACGATGAGCGCTGCACTGACCGCCGCAACCAGGGGCAGTGCACCCTCGTACGCGGGGCCCGAGCCGTCTGGGAAGAGCACACACGCAACCGCCAACGCACCCAACGCGATCGGCGCCAGCGGCGCGACCCCACTCGGCACCGGACGGCCGTGCAACCAACAGGCCACGAGCGAGCCGGCGAGGATCTCGCAGATGCGGGCAGGGGTGGACCAGTACGCCGCGTTGGGACCCCACACCTGTGCGATCACCGGTGCCGCGACCGCCGACATGGCGGTGATGACCGCGACGACGGTGAACACTTTGATCTTGCGTCGCCGGGCAAACGCGAACAGGCCGATGAAGGCCAGCGGCCACACCCAATAGAACTGTTCCTCGATGGCCAGCGACCAGTAGTGGTCGAGCGGCTTCTTCAGACCCGCCTGCGCCGCGGTCAGATCGGCGTAACTCTCCCCCGACCCGAGCTTGACCCAGTTGAACACCTGGAAGACCGCGCCGAGCACGTCGCGTTTCAGGTTGGCGACCCCGCTGAACCATCCGGCCCACGCCATCAGGCACATGGCAACGATACACACCAAGCTTGCGGGCAGCAGGCGACGCGCTCGGCGTGTGTAGAACGCAGCGGCGTTGATGCTGCCCGACCGCTGGTGTTCCGTCAGCAGTAGCGAGGTGATCAGATAGCCGGACAACGTGAAGAAGACGGAGACACCGAGGTAGCCGCCGCTCATCCAGCTGACCCCGCCATGGAACACGAGCACCGCCGCCACGGCGAACGCCCGCGTACCGTCCAACGCAGGTTGGTAGGCGATCGTCTGGCGAGTCATCGCAGCGATGGTAGAGGTTGCGACCTGCGTCGCGACGTCGGAAAGACTGTCAGTCAGTGCCAGCATGCGAGAATGCACGAATGCGTCGTCGCGCCGTACTGATCACCGTCTCGCTGCTCGCTGCGGCCGCCACTTCAGCAATGCCAGCGAACACTGCTCTCGCCGCCCCCGCCGGCTGCCGCAACAACTCGAGTGGCATCACCGAGTTCTGCGATCAGCACATCGCCACCGTCGGCCCACGAGGATCCATCGGACTTCTCGGTGATTCGGTGTTGCTCGGCTCGGCCGGCGGGATGAGCACGCCCAGCCTGCCCACGATGCTCAGCGACAACGGGTTCGGCCCGGTCCACCTCTCCACCACGCTGGGAATGACCACCTACAACTCGTCGGCGACACGTCGAGACGCATCTGCGTTCCACTGGCTCAGCCGCTGGCGCGACTCGGGTTTCAACCCGGACGTGATCGTCGTCAACCTCGGTGCCAATCATCTGGGCACGTGCACACCAGCATCGGTCAGCGTGTGCAGGGCCAAGGTCGATCAGTTGGTGCACGAGATCTCGCTCTACTTTCCGAGCGCGATCGTCTGGTGGGCGAAGGTCGTTCAGCGCAGCTACCCCTCAGGTAACCCGACCAGCGGCATGGCAGGTTGGAACACTGCGCTCGATCAGGCCGAGTCAGCCTGGCCGAATCTGATCGTGTGGGATTGGCCGACGGCGTTGGCCAACGCCAACCCGGCGATTGCCACCGATATCGCCGGCATTCACCCGATCTCGTCAGCGCAGTACGTGAAGCGCAGCACATTGATGGCACAGCACATCACGGAGCAGACCGGCGGTGCTCGCTTCGACGGGCCTCGCGCCGGCCTGCCGGCGGCGGACTCGGGCCCGTTGAACTTCGAACCTGTGACCGAGACGACGGTCTACAGCACACTGGCCAACGGCCAGCGGTTCGCCAGTGAGGAGACTCGCGACATCGATCTCAGTGGCGTCGCCGCTGTTGCCGACGATGCCAAGGCGCTCGCCCTCACCGTCAGCGCCAAGAACCCTGACCAGGCGGGCTACCTGGTGCTCTATCGCTGCGGCGATCCGATGCCGCCCACCTCCAACGTCAACTTTGCGCCCGGAGCATTTCGAACGGCGCAGGTCGTCACGAAGATCACCGACGCCGGGCACATCTGTGTGTTCGCCAGCACGGCGACCGACGTGATCGTGTCGATCCAGGGCAACTTCGTCGCACACGCTGCGACGACATTGCATCCCATCAGCCCCGTGAGGCCGCTCGACACTCGCCAAACCGGCCGTGCGAGCGATTTCGTGATTGCGATACCAGGTGCGGGCGTGCGAGCCGCCAGCGTGACACTCACCGCGACTCGCGAGTCGGCGGGTGGCACTCTCACGATCTACGGCTGCGACGCGTCGGTACCCGACGTGGCCAACCTCAGTTTCGAGCCCGACGAGACCATCGCCGGCGCCGCGTTCGTGCCGGTCTCGGCGAGTGGCACGATCTGCGTGCATGTCAACACGGCTTCCGCTGCGTTCGTCGACGTCATCGTCGACATCACCGGCACGTTCTCCACAGACCCGGGCGGGCTGCAGTTCGTCCCTGTGTTCGCAACTCGCGTGCTGGACACCCGTAACACCATCGGTGGCTGGGTGGGCCGCCACGACACCAGCCAAAGCCTCGACGTGGTCGCCGCTCCCCCGGGTGCCCGCGCCGTCACCGGCACCATCACACTCGTGCGCCCGTCATTCAGCGGCTACCTGACCGCCTATGCCTGCGACGAGTCACTGCCGCCGACGTCATCGGTGAACGCCCGCAGCGGTTTGGCAATGGCCAACTCGGTGACGGTGGGAATTCGGCCCGCCGACCAAGCGGTGTGCATCTTCAGCTACAGCAACACCAACACCCTGTTCGACGTGGTCGGCTGGTGGGTGGAGGCACCCTCGTGAGCCGGCGACTGGTGTCGCTCGCGTTGGTAGCGCTGTGCCCGATGATTGCCGTGACCGTCGGTGCTGCCGGAGCCACCGCCGGGGCCGTCGCAGCAACACGCCCCGCGATGCCGGAGGCCGTGGCCTCGAAGCATGTGTTCATGGTCTCGGACTCGGTCGGCATCGGGGCGTTCGGGGCGATGAGCCGAGCATTCCCTTCGGATTGGCAGGTGACGACCACCGGCAAGCCGGCTCAGTTCGTCGAGCAGCTGGTCGATCGATTCGTGAACCCGGCACCGGCATCGTCGTTCGGCGACTACGCGATCGTCGCCGGTGGCTACAACTACCCGTACTGGGACAACGACCGCTTCAGCCGGTCGATCGATCAGATGGTGGAGGCGCTGCTGGCCAAGGGCGTCAAGCACATCTTCTGGGTCACCCTGCGCGAGGTGAAGCCCGAGTTCTACTCCGGGTACAACGGGTTGGCCGGCAACTACAAGCAGCTGTACAGCCTGTACCCCATCGCGAACGCAACCATTCGGGGGGCGATGAACCGCCATCGCGAATTGTCGATCGTCGATTGGGCGGCCGCCACCGATCAGTTCGGCCTCACCTACGACGCCATTCACCTCAACCCCGAGGGTGCGGCGCTCTATGCCGGCATGGCCTCGTCGACGATCCTGAATTCATTGGGCATCGAGCCCGCCGGCACGGTCACTGAGTTCGCGGCAACTGGCGTGGCCGGAGTGCCACCCGACGCGTCGGCCGTCTCGATCAACCTCACCGCCGTCGGCCCTCGCACCGCCGGCTATCTCACGGCCTATCCGTGTGGTGACACGCTGCCGATCGTCAGCAACCTCAACTTCCTGCCCGATCAGACGGTGGCCAGCGCAGCGATCGTGCCGGTGGGTGCGGACGGCAAGGTGTGCGTGTACCAGAGCTCGGACTCGCACGTGCTGGTCGACATCAACGGAGCGTTTGCCGCCGATTCGGGTTTCGTTGCACTCCCCCCGGCCCGCGCCATTGACACTCGCAGCGGTCCCCTCCCTGCCGCCAACGCAGTGACAGTCGTCCACCTCGGCGCGCTGCCCGGTGCGCCGCCGGGAGTATTCACCGCGGTCGTCAATCTCACCGTGGTGGCCGGCGCAACGGGTACCAGCGCGAGCCTGTACACGTGCGGCGGGCCGGCACCGGCGCAACCGTCGCGCACCATCGGTATCGGCCTCGCGCAGAACCTGACGATGGTCGTGGCGACGGACGCGAATGGCGATGTGTGTGCCACCGTCAGCCAATCGGCGCATGTCCTCGTCGATCTGTTCGGTGCGTTCCCGCTGTCCGCAGCGTTCCACGCACTGCCGGCCCAACGCCTGCTCGACACGCGGGGCGGCTACCCGCTGTTCGGCGGCACTCCGCGTACCCAGCAGGTGGCGGGCGTGGCGGGCGTTCCACCGCTGCCCGAGCCAACGGGTGCGGTGCTCACGTTGACGTTGCTGAACCCGGCCGGCGCCGGTTGGGCCACGGTGTATCCCTGCGCGACCGGCCAGCCGAATACGTCGATGATCAATGTCGTCGCCAACCACGAGCAGACCAACGCTGTCATCCCGCCGCTGGACGCTGTCGGCACCGTGTGCCTGTACAGCAGTACCACCAGTCACGCGTTGCTCGACGTGTCGGGCTGGGCAGGTGCTTCCTTCCTGCCGCTCGCTCCAACTCGTCTGGTCGATACGCGAAACGGCTAGTTTCGCCCGGTTACCCGCTGGTAGCGGTGGCAGAATGCCACCATGATCTTCGACGGCTACGTCAACCAGCTCCCCGACTCAGACCCCGGTGAAACACAGGAGTGGCTCGACAGCCTCGATGCCGTTGTCGATGTGCACGGCAAGACACGTGCCCGCTTCCTGCTGACCAAGCTGCTGGAGAAGGCTCGCGCCTCGCAGGTCAGCTTCCCGGCCACGGTCAGCACGCCGTACCTCAACACCATTCCGCGTGAGTCCGAGCCGTGGTTCCCTGGCGATGAGTACATCGAGCGCCGCATCCGGGCGTTCGTACGTTGGAACGCAGCAGCGATGGTGGTGCGCGCCAACAAGCACGCCGAAGGTATCGGCGGCCACCTGGCCACCTTCGCCAGCTCCGCCAGCCTGTACGAGATTGGTTTCAACCACTTCTTCCGCGGCAAGGACGACGGCAACGCCGGCGACCACATCTATTTCCAGGGTCACGCGACGCCTGGTATCTACGCCCGTGCGTTCCTCGAGCGCCGGCTGGAGACCTCCGACCTCGACCAGTTCCGCCGCGAGATCGGCCGCGAAGGCAAGGGCCTCAGCAGCTATCCGCACCCCCGGCTGATGCCCGACTTCTGGGAGTTTCCGACGGTCTCGATGGGCCTTGGGCCGCTGACCGCGCTGTACCAGGCTCGATTCAACCGCTACCTGCAGAACCGCGAAATCGACGACACCAGCCAGAGTCGCGTGTGGGCCTTCCTGGGCGACGGCGAATGCGACGAGCCAGAGACGCTCGGCGCCATCTCCCTGGCCAGCCGCGAGCGGTTGGACAACCTGGTCTTCGTGGTCAACTGCAACCTGCAGCGCCTCGATGGCCCGGTACGAGGCAACGGCAAGATCATCCAGGAGCTGGAGGCCAGCTTCCGCGGTGCCGGCTGGAATGTGATCAAGGTCATCTTGGGTAGCAAGTGGGACAGCCTGCTGGCCAACGACAAGGACGGGGTGTTGCTCAACCAGTTGAACACCACCGTTGATGGCGAGTTCCAGCGCTACAGCATCGAGAACGGCGCCTACATTCGCGACAACTTCTTCGGCCCCGACCCGCGGCTGCGCCAGATGGTTGCTCATCTCACCGACGACGATCTGATCAACCTGCCTCGCGGCGGCCACGATTATCACAAGCTCTACGCGGCCTACAAGGCAGCCAGCGAAAACCTCGGCTCGGGTGCCCCGACGGTGATTCTGGCCAAGACCATCAAGGGCTGGACGCTCGGCCCCGGTTTCGAGGGTCGCAACTCCACGCACCAGATCAAGAAGATGACCAGCGCTCAGCTGTTCGCGCTACGCGACCGGCTGCACATGAACGACGAGATCCCGGATTCGGCGTTCGACAACGACGAGATTCCATACTTCCGCCCCGCCGAGGATTCGGTCGAGTACCAGTACATGATCGAGCGTCGTCGGGCTCTCGGGGGCAGCGTGCCAAAGCGCATCGTTCGCCCGCGCAAGCAATTGAGCATGCCCTTGGACACCACGTTCGAGGAGCTCCGCCGCGGCTCGGGCGACCAGGAGGTCAGCACCACGATGGGCTTCACCCGACTGCTGCGCAACCTCAGCCGCGACGAGAACATCGGCCAGTTGGTGGTGCCGATCATTCCCGACGAGGGCCGCACCTTTGGCATGGACTCGCTGTTCCCCGCACTGAAGATCTACGCATCGCAGGGTCAGCAGTACGAGCCGGTCGACCACGACCTACTGCTCAGTTACGCCGAATCCGCCAAGGGCCAGATTCTGGAAGAGGGAATCACCGAGGCAGGCTCGATGGCCAGCTTCATCGCCGCCGGCACCGCCTACGCCACCCGCGGTGTCAGCACGATCCCGTTCTACACGTTCTATTCCATGTTCGGTTTCCAGCGCGTGGGCGACCTCATCTGGCAGGCCGCCGACGCCCGCGCTCGCGGTTTCCTGCTGGGTGCCACCGCTGGGCGCACCACGCTGCAGGGTGAAGGCCTCCAGCACCAGGACGGTCACTCGCTGGTGTTGGCCAGCACCGTGCCGCCTTGTCAGGCATACGACCCGGCGTTTGCGTACGAGGTCGCCACCATCATCCAGGCAGGCATCCACCGCATGTACGGCGCCGATGCCGACCGGCCGGACAACCTCGAACGCGACGTCTTCTACTACATCACCCTGTACAACGAGAACTACCCGATGCCCGCAATGCCCGAGGGCCTCGACCCTGCCGACATCCTGCGTGGCCTGTACCGCTGGGCCCCGGCCCCCGAAGGCACCGACCGGCGCGCGACGTTGCTGTTCAGCGGTTCCGCGCAGGGCGCTGCCCGCGCAGCGGCCGCCGAGCTGGGTGAGTACGGCATTGGTGTCGAGCTGTGGTCGGCCACGTCGTACAAGGCGCTCCGCGACGATGCGTTGTCCGCCGAGCGCTGGAACCGTCTGCACCCGCACGAGCCTGCCAAGCCAGTGGCTGTCGCTCATCTTCTTGCCGATACGCACGGCCCGATCGTGGCCGTCAGCGATTTCATGAAGATCGTGCCCGAGCAGATCTCACGCTTCTTGCCGGGCCGCACCTTCATCCCGCTGGGCACCGACGGTATGGGCCGCAGCGATACTCGCGAGGCGCTGCGCGACTACTTCGAGGTCGACGCCGGCCACATCGTGGTCGCCATCCTCAGCGCGTTGCTGGCCGACGGCAAGGCCAGTGCCGACGAGGTGCAGGCCGCCATCGCTCGCCACAATCTCAACGCCGACGCACCTGACCCCCTCGACGTCTAGCCCGACGCCCCATCCCGCCACCCGTCACCCGTCACCCAAGGTGCGAGTGCCACGCCGTCAGTGCGAGTGCCACGCCGTCTATCCGAGTGCCACGCCGTCTATCCGAGTGCCACCCGACCATGCGAGTGGGTACTCGCACCCCGGGGTGCGAGTACCCACTCGGATGCCGCCTCGCACTCGCACCTGCCGCCTCGCACTCGCACCTGCCGCCTCGCACTCGCACCTGCCGCCTCGCACTCGCACCTGCCGCCTGGCACTCGCACAGACGGCCAGGCACTCGGAGATGGGGTTAGCCCCACCAGCCGTTGACGTCGAGAATCACGTGCACCGACACCGAGACGTAGACACACAACGTGCCGCCGAGTGACAACGCCACCATCGCCCCGTTGGCAACCGCCTGACCTGTGCTGAAGTTGACGTTGGACGTCGGTGGCTGGGCGCCGCACGGGTATGCGGTGACATAGCCGTTGTTGGCGTCACCGGAAGTGGCGGTCACGTTGAACGAGACTGACTTGGCGGTCGCTGGGATTCCACGTTGGCCGGCAACTTGGATGACGATGGTATGGCCTGCGCTCTCGAGCTGGCCGCCGGTCCCGAAGTTCATGTTCGCGTTCCACTTGTCGCGAGTGTCGACCCATCGGAACGGTGCGCTGGGCGTAAAGCCAGTGGCCGTCGAGGGCACCATGTAGCCGAAGACGTCGACAATGATGTCCAGACTGGTGTTGCTGTACACACACACCGAACGGTTCGCAGACAGTGCGATGGTGACCGTGTTCGGGCGAGTGTCGCCCACCGCCGGGTTTACGCTCGACGTGGAAGGAAGCTCGCCGCACGGAAACACCGTCACGAAGCCCGCTTCGTCTGGGTTGATGGTGGTGACGTTGAGCATGGCCCCGGTTACGTTCTGCGGTGCGCCCGTCAGTGGCAGCTCCACCACCTGCCCGGCGTTGATGCGGCCACTGGGCCCGATGCCTTGTCGAGTGTCCATCACCCGGTCGGGAACCACCGCAGAAAAGCGTGAGGCAGCCGAGGCCGAATAGAAGCCCGAGACATCGATGAGAATCTCGACGGCGACCGGCGAGAAGGCGCAGATGTTGCCCCCGCTGTCGAGTGGCGTGGTTGCCGCGTTGGACACCGCTTCACCCCCGAGGAAGTTGAGCGTCGAGACCACCGGCATGGGGTTCGAGCAGTTCCAGATGGTGAGGTATCCCGCGCCGGTGGCGTTGGCGACGGTGAAGTTGCCGCTGATGGCGGAAGCGTCGAGCGGGAGACCCATGCGGCCAGTGAGCTTGATCCGCTTCGGAACTCCGGCGAGGAGCCGAGTTGCGCCAAGGTTGACGCGTGAGTCCACGAATCGTGCCGGAGCGATCGGCTGCCAGCCGGTGGGGCCGCTGGTCGGAGTTGCCGACGCGGGTAGTGCGCTGAAGTCGGCAGCAGCCGGGTCGACGGTGAAGCTCCATGTGACGCTGCGAGCCGAGGTGTTCACCGTCACGGTGTACACGCCAGGCGAAAGGGCGGAACGGGGCATGACGATGGCGGCGTTGTCGCCGGCCAGAATGCTCTGTGCCACATCGATGGTGTTGTGGCGGCTGAGCACGCAGGTCTGCACAGGGCCGGACGGGCCGGTCATCGTTGCTGTCGGGTTGGAGGAGAAGTTCTCCGGCATCATCGCGATCACCGGCAGGCCGGCACCGGTGTTGCCCCAGCCGCACAGCTGCACGGGGTTCGGTGATTCTGCAACGAACTGTGTGAGGTTGGTGACCATGCCGTCGCCGGGGAAGAGGATCGGCTGGCTGAGCCCCTGCTTGGGCCCAAGGCCATGGAGGATGTCGAGCGTCGCGCCCGAATGCCAACGCGGCGTCGACGGGTTCTCGCACTGTCCATAGCCAACCCGCTGCAGGTTCGGACGAAGGATTCCGATGGCGTGGAACGGCCCGGTCATCCACAGTTCGACGAACGATCTGTTGCTGACACCGGTTGCACTATTGACTGCCACGTTGCCGCTTCTGCCGGCGCTGTCACCCTCTGGGGTGTAACCCGGGGCGCCACTCACTTCTTCGTGCGAGATATCGTTGAGCAGCATGTAACACGAGTGGTTGTAGGCGCCGGGCGACAACGAAGGGTCTTCTACGACCGGCGGCAGGCTGGCCATTGCACGGAAGTAGTTGACCGCCGTCAGCCAATCGGCACCTGCGGAGATGAACGGCGGAGTGGGGTTCGCTGCCTGCGCGGGAGCGACGACCAGCATCGAGAAGATTGCTGCTACGGCAACAGCAAAGATGCCCCGTCGTCGAGCAACCATCACCACATTCCTCCTCAAAGTCCTTACACGTTCACTATCTGTATCGACCCCCTGGCGCCCGTCTTGAGCCTCTCCGAGACAATTTGTCGATTTCGTGACAAATGTCGGACGGTTACGAGAACCTCCCCGAGACGGGGCGGTCAACTATCGTGACCCCAATGTCGCTCGCAGCTCCTTTCACGCTGAGGCGATGTTTCGTGGTCGCCATCGTGGTGGTGGCAGGTCTGGTGCTGCGAGTGCAGATCCTCGATGGCTCGATGGGCGCTCTGTTCGCCGACGAGGCGTACACCGGGTTGCAATCGGTCGGGGTCATTCGCGACGGCCGATTTCCCATCGTGATCGACGGCAACGTCTATTCGGCCGCACTCGAGGCGTACATGTTCAGCCCGATCCTGGTGTTCGCCGGGGGCAGCATTGCCGTCTTGAAGTGGCTCTTCGTCGGCGTGTGGGCGTTGGCGGCCGCTGCTGCGTTCGGTGCCGGGCGTCGCCTGATGAACAACCGTGTCGGCGCAGTTGCTGCAACGCTGGTGTGGCTGGCGCCGGGTGCGCTGTTGGTGCTCAGCACGCGGGCGTACATGGGCTATTCGTTGGGGTTGGCGGTCACCGCGGGCGTGCTCTGGGCTGCGGCCGTTGTCGCCGACGGGGACGTCGCATCGCCACGGTCGTCGGCATGTCTCGGCTTTCTTGCAGGCCTTGCCTTCTATCTCCATCCGATGTTCGGCGCGGCCGCGGCACCTTTGGTGGCCGTAGCGGCCGTTGTCCACTTCCGAGACTGGCGTCGTTGGTGGGTACCGGCGGTTGGCGCCGCGTTCGCCGCCAATGCCGCGTTCCTCGGGTGGAACGCGATCAATGGGTGGCCCTCGCTGCACTCGAGCTTGCCGTTCGAGGGCACGTACGTGGAGCGGCTGAAGGGCTTCGCAACTGGCCTGCTGCCGCGAGCGTTCGGCCTGCGCACGTTCCCCGGCGAGTGGGTCTTCGGGCGTTCATTGGGTCTTGCGGCCTATGCGCTGCTGCTGGGCGGGGCGATTGCAGGCTGCATCAGCATCGTGCGTGCCAGCGCTCGGCCCAGCCGATGGTTGCTCCCCGTGGCCTTGGCAGGCAGCTTTCCGCTGATGGCCTTGCTCACACCGTTGATCTTCGTGGCCGACGGGCGCTACGCAATCATCGTCTTCCCCCTGTTCGCGATCGCGTGGGGCGCTGCTGTCTCGGCGCTGTTCTCAGCAATGTCGGCCCGCCTGTTTGCGGTCGGGCTCGTTGGCGTCGGCGCGTTGTGGGTGGCCGGCACCATCGTGCCGTTCGTCGACCAACAACAGGGCTTCGAGAGCGCCGACCCCAACGCTTGGCAGCAGCGAGTGCTCGACCGCCTGGACGAGGTGGGCATCAGTCGGGTCGCAGGCAACTACAACCTGGTGCTGCCCATCGAGTATCGCAGCGACCAGTCGATCCGTGTGGCAATCGCGGGCAACCCGTACACCATCCGCTTCCCCGCGTCGCAGCGCATCGTCGGTGCGACACCGGCGCGGGAAGTGGCGTTCCTCTTCCCGCCTGGCGATCTGGATCCAGGCTGGTTCTACCTACCGCTCGCTGACTACCGTGTCGAAGACCTCGGCGGCATCATTCTTTATCTTCCGCCTGCGGCGGGCGGCTGAGGCAAGGAAGCGCACCATGTGGCACGGAAAGACGTTGGCAGTTGTGCTGCCCACCTACAACGAGGCCGGCAGCATCGCCGACTGCATCAATGCGTTTCAGGCGCTGGGCATCGTCGACGAGATCGTCGTCGTCAACAACAACGCGCACCCCGACACGACTCCGGCAGTTGCCCCCACGGTTGCGCGTGAGGTGCTCGAACCCACCCAGGGATATGGGGCAGCTATTCGGCGCGGCTTTCTGGAGACAGCCTCGGCCGACCTGGTGTGCGTGTGCGAGCCGGACGCGACGTTCGACCCGGCCGACATCTTGAAGCTGCTGCCGTTCACCACCGACGTCGACTTCGTGCTCGGTTCGCGCACCGTGCAGACGTTCATCCTCAGCGGCGCCAACATGGGGCTGTTCCTGCGGTGGGGTAACTGGGCGGTGGCCAAGCTGACCGAGGCACTGTTCAACACGGTGTACCTCTCCGATGTGGGGTGCACGTTCCGGGTGGTCACGCGCGCCGGTCTGGAGGAGTTGACGCCGGAGTTCAGCAGCAACGGGTCATCGTTCGGTTACGAGATGATGTTGCACGCTGCGCGGCTGCGGGTGTCGCTGGTGCAGGTGCCGGTGAAGTACCTGCCCCGCGTCGGCGAGAGTTCGGTCACCGGCGACAGGGTGAAGACGTTCCGGCTGGGCATGTCCATGATCGGCCTCTGCCTTCGACACCGCTTCCGCCGCTCGCCTCGCTGAACGGCTACTGCTGCACGGCACTACTACTGCTGAACGGCACTACTACTGCTGAACGGCACTACTACCGCTGCACGGCTACTTGCGGCACTCCCACGTCACGAACTGGTGCGAGGGCAGCCAGCCCATCGAGGTCGCCTGCGCATCGCTGGCGATCACCGTCAGGTCGTCGGGTCGAGCGTGGCGCACCATGTCGACCACGTCGAAGATGTCGCCGTCGGGTTCTGGCGGCGCAACCTGTCCGGTCAGAACGGCGGCGAAGTTGGCGGTCACCAGCGCGGTCGCGGTAAAGCCCGCGGCGCGCACCATGTCGATGAGGTCCCACCCGAAGTTCCAGAACACGGGCGTGTTATCGGCGTGAAATTCGGGGGTCGTGGGCGACGCGGTCGCACCGTGCAGCAGCGGCACCTGCAGATAGATGCGCCCGCCCGGCGCCATGACTCGGTACAGCTCGGCCAGCGCGCATTGTGTTTCGGGGACGTGCTCCAGCACATGCGGGGTGAGCACCACGTCGAGCGAGGCGTCGGGTAGTGCAATTGCCTGCAGGTCGATCTGCAGGTCGGCGCGGTGGGCACCAAGATCGAAGTCGCTGGCGCGGTAGTCGAGGTGGCGCCGCATCAGTTCGCGGTACTCGTCGCCCAGGCGCGGGCTGGTCTCCAATACGCGGACCTTGCGGCGCAGGCCACCACGCTCTGCCGCGCACCACAGCAGAAAACGGTCGCGGGCCACCGACCCGCACTGCGGGCACGTTGCCGACTCGACGTGGTGGCTACCGAGGAAGGCGCTACCCGACCAGCCGCACACGTTGCAGTTGGCGGCCGCATCGGACCGCAACCGACCGAGACGTGCACGATGGTTCAGCTGCCACCATTGCGCCGGCGCGACCACGCCCAAGCGGCGACCGAGTGGGCGAAGTGCCTGCTTGCAGACTTCAGGAACGAACCGGCTGAACCGACGCAGGACAGGTGGCACAGATCGTTGCACTGCGGCAGCGTAGCCCGCGGGCCGCTGGGCCAACGAGGGTCTGCCGTGCGTGCACCGGGCTAACGTCGCGCCCATGGCATCGATCTCTGGGCTGTCCCGTCGACTACGCGCGTTCGCCGCACTTCCCGCTGAGGTGGCCGCGCTGCGCCAGGTGGTCGATGAGATGAACCACATCATCGTGACGCTGGTACCGGCCACCAATCACACGGTGACGCAGCTGAATCACGATGTGCACGCCGGCGCGGAGGACGCGCTGCCGTTGTTCGTCGGCTTTGCCGAGCGGCTGCGGCTGGATGCCGATGTTGCCATTGGTGCGACGCAGGTGATCGAGCGCCAACTCAGCGAACTCGAACACGCGATTGCGAACCTTCGCAACAATGGGTGAACTGAGACATCTGCTGGTCGATGGCCGGCCGGTCAATCATCCAACCGCTCGCAATCGTGGCGTCGGCCAGTACACCCTGGGACTACTCCGAGGCCTGCAGTCGGTCGGTGCACCGGTGGTCGCGTTGTACGAGACCGACGCCGAGGCAGAGTTGTTGCACGCAGCGATCCCGGATCTCACTCTCGAACGGCTCGATCCGGCCACCGTGCGACGCCACGTTGCGCCCGACTCGTGGTATCTCGCGACGCAGCTGATGCTGCATCCCATTCCGCTCGATCCTGTGCCACGGCTCATCACCGACGCCGGCCTTCCCGTCGCTGCGGTGATGTACGACGTCATCCCCGAGCGCTACCCCGAGCAGTACCAGTTGCAGCCGCAGGCGAGGGCCCAGGTTCAGCTGCGCGGAATGCTCACGCGAACACTCGACGCGCTGCTCGCAATCTCACAGTTCGCGGGCAACACGGCTGCGGAGGAATTGCGCTTCCCCTCCGAACGAATCCGGGTCATCGGCGCCGGGGTCGGCGCCGCGTTCCAGCCGGCCGAGGTGCCGGCGTGGCCGCGAATCGAAGGGGTCCTGGCCGACGATGGCCGCGGTGTGGTGCTGATGGTCTCGGGCACCGATGCCCGCAAGAACACGCAGCGAATGCTGGCAGCGTGGGGCTTGGTCGCGCCCGAGGTACGGGCGGCACATCGACTGGTCGTGGTAGCGGCGGTGAACGATTCTTTGCGAAGTCAGTGGCAGGCGTGGGTCAACGACGCTGGCGTAGACACCGAAGTGACGTTCACCGGCGGCGTCACCGACGACGAAGTGGTCGCGCTTCACCAGGTTGCACGGCTGGCGATCATGCCCTCGACAGAGGAGGGCTTTGGCCTACCCGTGCTGGAAGCCGCCGCCTGCGGTTGCCCCGTCATCGTGTCGAATGTGTCGTCGCTTCCGGAAGTGCTCAACGAAACCGCTGCCGAGTTCGACCCGTACGACACGGCGTCGATCGCTCGCGCCGTGGAGCGGGCGCTGACCGACGAGGACCATCGCAAAGTGCTGCTCGCTGCCGCCCGTCGTGCGGTCGAGCGGTGGACGTGGGCGAACACCGGTCGCGCCGTGATGGATTCGCTCGCACAGCTGGGGCCACGACAGCACCGCCAGCTGCGACTGCCGGCGCGACGCGTCGCGCTGATGGGCCGCTTCGACGATTGCACCAGTGGACGCGCCAACACCGCGCTCGCCGATGCATTCCGCGCGTTGCCAACGGCACCCGAAGTGCATCTGCTGGTGGACAACGACGGCGGTGCGCAACCAATTGGTTCCGCTCCCCTGCGCTTTCCGGCGCGGGCCCTCGGGCGCACCGTGCATCGCTCGCTGTTCGACAGGATCGTGGTGTTGGAGACCAACGGGGCAGGCCGCCGCGAGGCGACGGCTCCGTCGCAGAACTCGCTGGCGCTCTCGTCGGACTCGGCGAGCGACGCGGCTGGTTTGCTCGCCTGGCTCGGCATGGCCGACGGGCCGAGTTGAACGCGCCGCCGGTTGCCGGTGCCCGTTCGTTAGCATCTGGCCGCTCATGAACCTTGCCGACACACCCCTCGTGCGCGTTGTCGTGCTCTCCTTCGATGGTGGGCAGATGACGATCGACTGCATCGAGTCACTCCTCGCCAGCGAATGGCCGGCCGAGCGGATGGAGATCGTGCTCGTCGACAACGGTTCGCTCGACGACGTCGCCGAACGCGTGCGGGCCGACTACCCCACCATCCGGCTCTTGGAACCGTTGGAGAACCTGGGCTTCGCGGGCGGCTGCAACCTGGGTATGCGCCTTCCCGGCGAGCATCAGTTCGTGGCGCTGGTGAACAACGACGCAACGGTCGAGCCGGGCTGGCTGCGGCCGTTGGTGGCGGTGGCCCAGTCTGCGCCCGACATCGGCGCCGTCAGCGCCAAGATGCTGTTCTCCGGCCGCTACCTCGGTATCGAGGTGTCGGCTCCCGGTGCAGCGAAGATCAATCGCAACGACCCGCGCGACCTTGGTGTGCGGGTCTCCGCAATGCGCATCGATGGTGTCCGCGCCGACGCTCGGGTGTCGTTCGACGAGGACTTCTACGGGCCGGAACTTCCCAACTCGGAGTACGACGAGGAAATCGCCCGCTGGAGCAGAGCGACCGGTTCCATCCGCATCGCGATCGAGCCCGGCAAGCCGCTGCCACAGGTCGTGTCGCTTCGGCTGAGCAGCCCCGACCCGCGCGCGGTGACGTTGACCACCGAGACCGAAACGCACACGCTCGACATCGGCCCCGAGCGCACGTGGTTCGACATTCGCCTCGGTGACGAACCGTTCGACGTGATCAACAACGTCGGCTCCAACCTCTACCGCGGTGGGTTCGGTGGCGACCGAGGTTTTCTCGAACGCGACCTTGGTCAGTACGAGCAACCCACCGAGGTCTTTGCCTGGTGTGGCGGCGCGGTGCTGCTGCGGCGTGACTACCTCGACCAGGTCGGCGTGTTCGACGAGCGCCTGTTCCTCTACTACGAAGACACCGACCTCTCGTGGCGTGGCCGGCTGCAGGGCTGGCGCTACCTGTACGAACCGGCGTCGGTGGTTCGCCACCGTCACGCCGCATCTTCGGGCGTGGGCTCACCCGTGTTTCGTTTCTACACCGAGCGGAATCGCCTGCTGGTGTTGGCCAAGAATGCGCCGGCACGGCTCGCCGCACGCGCTGGCCTTGGTGAGATTCGACGATTCGTACGTTGCATGCTGTCGGCGTACATCTTGCGGCCGCTGCGGCTGCAGATGCCCGAGCGCCACGAGTCCGCTCACCGTCGAAAGGTCGTGGCCAGCTACCTCCGTGAGCTGCGGCCGATGATTCGCGATCGCCGCGCCACCACACCGTCCGTCGATCGTTCGTCACTGATGTCGTGGGAGGTCACCAAGTGACGCAGACCGGGGAAACGACGGGCGCCCTTCCGCGGGTTGCCGTCTACAACCTCTACTGGAGCACGTACGGCGGCGGTGAGCAGGTGGCCGGCGCAATTGCGCAGGCGTTGATGGCCGACCACGAGGTCGTGTTGCTCGGGCCGGAACCGATCGACATCGAGGCGACGATCGCCCGCCTGGGTGTCGACCTCACCGGGTGCGGCTATCAGCGCGTGGTCGACGATCTGACAGCCTCGGCAGCCAGCGCCGACTTCGACCTGTTCATCAACACCACCTATCTCAGCTCGGCGGTGAACCACGCAGCGGTCGGCCTGTACTACGTGCACTTCCCCGGCCAGCCGCAGACCTCGCGCCAACGTGTGACACAGGCGGTGGCCGGCCGCGGTGCCAGCGTGCTGCGCGGCGTGAAGGACGGCAAGCTGAAGCGCATTCATGCCGGCTTCGAACGACGTACTCGAAACATCGATTGGGCGGGTAGCTACACGACGTTCCTGGCCAACTCCACATTCACCGCCGGCTGGGTGACACGGCTGTGGAACGTGCCGTCAGAGACGCTGTATCCGCCGGTGCGGCCGGAGGTGTTGCCCGGCGAGAAGTCGCCGACGATTGCAGGGCTGGGTCGGTTCTTCGACCCCAAGTTCGGACACTGCAAGCGCCAGCTCGATCTGCTGCACGCGTTCATCGCGATGGAGCAGCCCGACGCAACCGGCTGGCGCCTGGAGTTGGTGGGCGGGGCCGATGCAAGCAGTCGTGACTACGCGCTGGCCGTGCGCCGCGGGGCCGTCGGGCACCCGGTTGGTGTTCACTTCAACGCGCCACGCTCGCTCGTCCAAGAGACGCTGGCGGCGGCCGGCATCTTCTGGCACGGTGGCGGTTTCGGCGAGGACCCCGACGAGCACCCCGAGCGCTTCGAGCACTTCGGCATCGCGGTGGTCGAGGCAATGGCGGCCGGTGCCGTGCCGGTGGTCTTCGGCGCGGCAGGCCCCGCTGAGATCGTGCGCCACGGCGTCGACGGCTACCACTGGCACACACAGGACGAGTTGGTGCATTTCACTCGTCGCCTGATCGCCGACGCAGACCTGCGCGCCGCCATGTCCGCCAGCGCGCAGGCACGTGCCCACGACTTCTCCCACGAAGTGTTCACCGCCCACCTACGTGCCACAGCCGCCCGCGCCGCCGCCGCGACGTCGGTGTGACTCTGGTTATACTCGAACCATGAAGACTGCGATCTCCATCCCTGATGACCTGTTCGAACAGGCAGACCGTCGTGCTGCCGAACTGCGCATCAGCCGTAGCGAGCTCTACGCAACGGCGGTCCGCACATTCCTCGCTGCTGAGGTCGGCGTCACCGAACAACTCAATCGGGTCTTTGCAGACGCGGGGTCTGCTCCGGATCCCCTCATGCGAGCGGCTGCACGGTCCGCTTTCGAGGCGACTGAGTGGTAGAGGCGACGCCACCACAATGGGGCTCGGTTTGGTGGATCGACCTGAACGAGCCGAAGGGTTCGGAACCTGGCGATCGACGGCCGGCCGTCGTCGTGTCTGCAGACCCCTTCAATCGGAGTTTGATTTCGACAGTGGTGGTGGCGATGCTCACCTCCAACCTCCGACTGGCCGATATGCCGGGCAACGTGACCTTGGAGTCTGGCGAAGCTGGCCTTCGAAGGGCGACGGTCATCAACGTTACTCAGCTTGTGACGATCGACAAGTCCTGTCTGAGTGAACTGGTCGGTCACCTGGGCGCCGCCGCGGCATTCGAGCTGACGACGGGCCTCAGACAATCCCTTCAGCTGTAGCTGCGATTCGAGCGGCGCCCGAGCCGCCGCCGGGTGACCGTCAGGTGACGTAGGCGAAGACGTCTACCAGGACGTCGGTGCGGCCGAGGTCGTTGTAGATCGAGATCTGGCCGTTGGCTCCGACGGCGACCATGACCATGTTGGGCACGATCTTGCCGTTGATCCAGTTCAGGTTCGATGAGTTCGGTTGCTTACCACCTGCCGGCCACACCGTCAGCCAGCCCCAGCTGTCGGGGTCGGCGGCAGTCACGTTGAGCATCACCGCCGTGGCATTGGCAGGCACGCCACCCACGCCGGCAACCTGCACATTGCGAGTTTCACCTGGTCCGAAAGGCTGCTTGGTAGTACCGAGGCCCGTACGGGAGTCGACCACGCGGATTGGGTCGACTGCCGTGGTCTTGCCGCCCCTGGCGCCGTAGTAGCCGAAGATGTCGACCATCAGGTCTGTGTCGGTCTCGAACACGGCCAGACGAATCTTGCCGTCGGCGCCGACCTTGACGACCGAGAGGTTTGCTCGGGTCTCGGCAGGATTGAGGTTCAGGTTCGACGCGTTCGGCCTCACCTGGCCGTTCGGATATGCGGTCACGAAACCGACCCCGGTAGCGGCCCCGCTGGTGATGTTGAGCACCACCGATTGCGCGTCGGCGGGAACGCCCGCAATGCCGGCCACCTTCAGCGCACGGTCGTCGCCGATCTGGAAGCGGGCGCCGATGCCACCGATGTTGTTGCGGGTATCGAGCAGACGCGCCGGTGCGGCGAGGCCAGTGAAACCGAGGCCGCCCTGCAACACGCTCGGCGCACCGGTGTCGTACCAGCCGGCCACATCGGCGATCACGTTCATCGGCCCGAAGCCCGCGTACGTGAAACGGATGGTGCCGCCTGCACCCACTCGCGCCAGCACCAGGTTCGGCACGGTTTCACCGGTGGTGAGGTTGAGGTTGGAGGTGCTCGGCAGCGCCCCGTAGGTGTTCTGGTCGTCGAACACGTCGCCGAAACCCGGTGGCCGCGGCGAGACCGACACATACCCCCACGCTGGTGGCGCAACGGCAGTGACGTTCAGCAGCACCGCCGACACGCCCGAAGACGGGATGCCGCCCACGCCGGTGACCTTCAGCTCGTGATTGAGCGTCTCGGCGCGACGGTTGACCGGGTTCGGATCGCCGAGGCGGCCATCGCCCGGCCGTAGCGAGCCGATGATGCCCAATCCGAAGCGAGTGTCGAGGATGCGTGTGGGGCTGACCGGGTGGAAGCCACCGGACGGCACCGGCACGTTGCCGAAGTCGTAGGTGCAGCGCAGGAGTCCGAAGCACGCCACGTCGAGGTCGATGGCCGGCACCTGGCCATTCCCGATGTCCATGAAGCCGCGCACCTTGCGGCCCGTTGCCGTGTCCTCGGCGAACACGATGTAGTGGCCGGGCCAGCCAACACTGCCGCTCCACCGACTGCCCCGGCTGGCGCCGCTGGCGAACGCCCCGACCGAGGTGCCCGTGTTGGTGTACTTGGTGTCGAGGCAGGTGTCGGGGTAGCCACACGGGATCTGGAACAGATCGACCTTCAAGCGGCCGTCGGCCACGGGCGTCGATGACACAACCGCACCCTCGATGCGAAACGCGTCGTCCACCCCTATGGTGGGCAGCGGCACGTCGCCAAAGTTGAAGTTGCCGCTCTTGCGTTCTGCAGCAGCACCGCCGAAGTTGCCCGACCAGATGTCATAGGTGCTTTTGATGTCGCCAGTTGGCTTTGGGTAGAGCTCGAGGCGTAGCGAGGTTGGCGAGCCTGCAATCGAGTATGCGTTCTGCCCGGGAGCGTCCTGGTAGTAGCCATTCTGGATGGTCATCTTCGTGATGCCACCGCCGCTGTCCCAGCGCAGGTAGCCGTCGTACTCGCCGCCGCCGCCGTAGCCGCCGCCGATGGCATCGATGCCCACGTTGCCGATCGACCCATTCGTGGCGATGGAGAACGAGAAGCCGGCAGCGCCGACCTCGGGCACCTGACCGACCACCCCAACGGTTGTCGCCAGCACACTTGCCATCAGCGCTATCGCAGCGCGACCAAATCGTTTGGACATCATGACCTTCCTCCAGCTTCTGCCCGCTGTTATCGGTCTGTCCGTGCTTTGGGTTGAGCCTATGGGCGGATTCAGCCGCGGCGGGCAACCACCAGCATCTGTCCGGCGAGTGGTCGGTATGGCAGCCGCAGGTACAGCGGCACCAGCCGATGCCCGAAGGACAGCCGTGACTTCATCGTCAACGGCAGGAACCGGGCTTCACGGTGCGCCAGTGGCATGCCACGGCTGGCCAGGAAGTCGGGCAACGACTCGTCCGTGAAGATGGTGCGGTGCGTGAAGTCGTCGAAGTAGCGCTTCGGGTCCAGCCGAAAGTTGGGCTGGATGGCAATGACGTGACCGCCCGGTTTCAGCACCCGGCGAACCTCGTCGGCGCAGCGCTCGAGCTGGGGCCAGTCGAGATGTTCGAGCAGATTGCTGGCAAACACGCAGTCGAACGTGCCGTCGGTGAATCGTGAGAGGTCGGTGACATCGCCCACCTCGGCCCGCACGCCAGGGTCGGTGAACTTGGCCAGATCGGCGCGTAGATCGAACGCCACGCGCGTGGTGCACTTGGCAGCATTGACCAGGTCTGCGTAGCCCGCACCCAGGTCCAGCAGCGCCCCGTCGGCCGGCATCCAGCGCGCGAGATACGCAGCAATGTGCCGCCAGATCACCCGCCGCCGGACGTCAGGCACGAACCGCGTCTCGAAGTAGTTGCCGGTGGCATCGGCCCCCGCCACTTCACTACCCATCAGTTCGCGGCGGCGATGGCGCGCCGCTCGATCTCCATGTCATTGTCGACCATCTTTCGAACGAGGTCCGGGAACGACACCTCGCGCTTCCAGCCGAGCTCGCGTTCGGCCTTGGACGCGTCACCGATCAGCAGAGCTACCTCTGAGGGGCGCATGAACCGCGGGTCCTGTCGCACGTAGCGCTGCCAGTCCTCGATTCCGACGGCTTCGAAGGCCAGGCGCACGAACTCCTTGACCTGGTAGGTCTCACCCGTGGCGACGACGAAATCGTCAGGCTGGTCCTGCTGCAACATCAGCCACATCGCCTTTACGTAGTCGCCGGCGTAGCCCCAATCCCGGCGCGGTTCCAGGTCGCCCAGCACAAGCTCGTGCTGCACGCCCAACTTGATACGCGCGACGGCATTGGTGATCTTGCGGGTGACGAACTCCAAGCCGCGGCGCTCGCTTTCGTGATTGAACAGGATGCCGGAGCACGCAAACATGTCGTAGCTCTCGCGATAGTTCACCGTGATGTCGTGGCCGAAGACCTTCGCACACCCGTATGGCGAGCGAGGGTGGAATGGTGTCTTCTCGTTCTGCAACGCCTCGCGTACCTTGCCGAACATCTCGCTGCTGCTCGCCTGGTAGAAGCGCATCGGGTTGTTCTGATTGCCACCGACGATCCGAATCGCCTCCAGCATCCGCAAGACACCAAGCCCGGTGACGTTGGCTGTCAGCTCGGCCTGGTTGAAGCTCATCGCGACGAACGAGATCGCGCCCAGGTTGTACACCTCGTCGGGCTGCACAGCGCTGAGCGCGGTGACCAAGCTGGTGAGGTCGCACAGGTCGCCATGAACCAACTCCACAAACGGATGCTCACGCTGAACCAGCTCGGCTCGCGGATTGTTCTGCCCCTTCATCAGGCCAACCACCCGGTAACCCTTCTCGTGGAGCAGGTCGGCGAGGAAGCGGCCGTCCTGGCCAGTGATACCTGTGATGAGTGCTGTACGCATTTTGTCAAGGGTAGCGGTAGCGCCCTCGTGCCCCGGGTGAACGTGGCCAACACCACGACGCGCCCGGAGATAGGCATGCCACATCGGTAGACTCCATAACCGCATGTCTCTCCGCACGGCGATGGCTCATCGCAACCTTCTGTACCTGCTCTCCCTCAAGGAGCTACGCACCCGCTACAAGAAGTCCGTTCTTGGTTGGGCATGGAGCCTGCTGAATCCGCTTAGCCAGATGCTGATCTTCACGGTCATCTTCACCTACGTGTTCCAGCAATCACCACTTCCAGGTGACCCGAGCGGCCTGACGAACTTCCCGCTGTACTTCCTGTGCGGACTGCTGCCGTGGAACTTTTTCGCCATCACAACGTCCAGCGCGATGGGCAACGTGCAGGGTGGCGCGGGATTGATCAA
>JBBQMG010000009.1:0-49686 GCA_038328705.1 Acidimicrobiales bacterium
ACCCGCGGCCCGTAGGAACCGTACCGCGCGGCCCATGCACCGTTCATGCCAATGCCGAACATCGGTACCAGCACTCCGAACGCGAGGGCGTTGAGCTGGTTCTGCTGCAGACCGGCGACGCCGACGCTGGCACCAACCAGAGCCGCCACGATCTGCACCCCCAATGCCGCTGACATGGCGCGTTTCACCGAGCGGGGGGCGGTGTCGCCGCTGAGCAGGAAGAGGTTGGCCACGCCGACTTCCTCGCTGCGCGACCGCTCGAGGGCGCTGGAATACGCCCAGAGAGAGGTCGCGATGCCTGCAGCGAACAGGGCGAGCGACACCACCACGATGAGGACCTGGGCTGGACGGTGTGTGCGAAACGGAATTGCGAACACGAGCGCCAGCAGGAACAGAGCGGTACCGGCGAGGTTGGCACGCACCAAACGAGAAGTCACGAGTTCATTCTGCCAGGGCACCGAGCGAGGTTCCCAGGCGACGGGCCAAGACGTCGTACGAGAACTCCTGAACCGCCCGCGTTCGGCCCGACGCGCCCATCGCACGGGCCTGCGCTGGATCGTCGAGCAGTCGTTCGATCGCTGCGGCCACCTCTCGGGGGTCGTCTGGCTGACGTACCACCAGACCAGTGACACCATCCTCCACAGCCTCCGCCGCGCCACCCGAATCTCCGGCGACTTGTGGCACGGCGCACGCCGCAGCCTCGAGGAACACGATGCCGAAACCCTCCTGCTCCAGGCCGCCCCAACGGTTGCGACACAACATTGCGTACGCATCGGCGCAGCCATACAGCCGCGGCAGGTCGTCGTTGCTGACCCTTCCCAGAAAGCGCACCGGCGCCCGCAACGTCGTGGCAAGCCCGCGCAGCCGGTCTTCGTCTCGGCCACCGCCGGCAATCACCAGCTGCAACTTCGGGCGCGAGCCGTGCAGCAGGGCGACTGCCCGAATCGCCGTGTCGAAGCCCTTTCGCGGCACCAGCCGGCTCACGCTGACGACCAGCTCCGCATCATTGTCGATGCCGAAGTCGGCTCGTGCCTGGCTGCGCTCAGCAGTGCTGAGCGGGTGGAAGCGGTCCGTGTCGACACCGGGCGGCACCACGGTGATGGGCAACTCGCGACCCGCCGCCTGTACAGCCTCCGCCGCGGGGTAGCCGCCGGCAGCCACGATGTGACGAGCGCGGCGCAGCACGTACCCCAGTGTCTGTTTGCTCAGCGGCAGGCGCCCTGGCACCGTCACCTCTGCGCCGTGCAGCACCACGTCGTACGGCAGGTCCAGCGACGGACCGACGAGGCCGAGCGGCAATGCCGGGTCGAGCACGATCAGGTCGGCAGCCACCTCGCGTGCCATCTTGTTGATGCGCTGCACCATCCACGGGTGCGGCAGCAACACGGACTCGCGAGTGCGCTCGATGTGAAACGGCTGGGCCGCATCGAATGCCTCGCTGCCCTCGTACGGGCTGGTGAGCACCGCAAAGGAATCCGGAGGCAGGCGCCGCCACCACTCCCACAGCAAGGACTGGATGCCGCCGATCTTCGGCGGGAAATCGTTGGTGACCAGTAGGTGCTTCACAACACAGCCAGTAGTTCCATCTGGACATCAGGGTGAGGGTCGGTGGCAGGCATCAGATGATGGAGACCTAACTGACTCGCGGCCCACACGGCATGGACGCGCAGCATCGGATCGTCGTGTGCAAGGTAGTCGCGCACGACCTGCTGAACGGCGGCATCGTGCGAATCGCCCACGTTGCCCAGCACTACGAGCGCGTTGCGGCGAATCCAACGCGGGTCTCGGTCGGCCAGGTACCAGCGCCCCCATTGCGCGATCACCTCACTATCGCTCGCCGTCAGCAGCACAAGAATTGGCAGCCAAGCGGTTACCGACTCAACAGGCGGTGCCGGTGTGCGATGACCGAATCGCACAGTTGGCGGGCACACATCCTGACAGTCGTCGCAGCCGTAGAGCCGGTCGCCGACCGCCGCGCGCAGGTGGCGTGGAATGACGTCCGGCTTCTGCAGCACCCACGCAAGGCAGCGCCCAGCATCGATGACGCCGGCATGCAGGATTGCGCCAGTGGGGCAGGCGTCGAGGCAACGCCGGCAGGATGCGCAGCCATCCTCCACGACGACCTCATTGACCGGCAGCGCCGCAGTGGTCACGACGCAACCCAGCACGAACCAGCTGCCAGAGCCGGGTATCAGTAGGTTTGCGTTCTTGCCGAACCAACCGATTCCGGCCTGGTAGGCCACTTCACGATCGACGATGCTGTTGTCATCGACAAAGGGCACCGCCGAAAATCCATCGGCGCGCAAGCGCCTGGCCACGGCCCAGAGTGCCTCGCGGAGTGGCGCGTAGTGGTCGACCCACGCGTACCTGGCGATTCGCCCACTCAGATCCGTTGGCTGCTCCGGCTCAGCCAGGAGGTACGGCCGGGCAGCGACGAACACAGACTGGGCGCCTGCCACCGCGCGACCAGGGTCGGTGGATCGGGCGGGGTTTCGAAAGGTGAACTGCATGCCATCGGTGAGGTCGTTGGCCAACCGATGGTCGATGGCTTCGCGGGCGCGAGAGAGCACCGCCGCCGAGGCAACCCCTGTGTGGCTGATGCCGAACGCCTCTGTGAGCTGCGCCAACTCCGCGACATACGCGTCGTCCACGACGGGACTGATGATGGGTACTCGACTAGCACGCCTCACGATGACGCAGCGTAGGCACCAGGCCAGCGGCAGCCAGCAACTGCACTGCCCGCATCTCGGCTGCGTCGAACTCGACCCGCTCGCGCCGCGCTGGGGCGAGGAGGTGTGTGACCACACAGTCGGCGCATGTGGCAGTGCCGCTCATGACGCAGGTGTCGCAGGAGATGACGAAGTGGGACATGCTCCGCATCATGCACGAAGGGTGTTACAGGGATTCCGAGTCGGTGCAGCATCTAGCGGCGGGCGAGTGCAAGGAACGTGTCGCTGGCCACGACATTGGCGCCGGCGACGCGGACATCAGTGATGATTGCCTTGTCGTTGGTGACCACCACCACTGGTCGGTCCACGTCGAGCGCGACAACCTCGGCTCGCAACACATCGTCGGCAATGACGCCCTCAGGAGAGAAGCTGACCCGGACCAGACGACGAGCGCGGGCCGTTGCCCCGACGACGGAGGCACCGTCGAACACGATGTGAATGAGGCAACCCCAACGCCGAGCCAGATTCTCGGCCGCCTCGATGCAGAGGTCGCGTTGCCGCTCCAGCGCCATACCCGGCCACCCCAGCTTGGCGACGTTGTAGCCGTCGACGAGCACCACCGCGTCCGTGGTTCGCAACAGATGCTCCCCTGCCGCCTCGCTGTTGCCGTAGACGCCACCGGGCAGGGCAATCGGGCTACGTTGTCGGCGCCGCGAAGCGGGCGACGAGCCGCGCGTCAGGGCCAGTGCTTCGGTGAGCAACGCACGCACCCGCTCGATGTCGCCGGACACGCCGCCATGCGCGGTCGCCCGATCTGCCAACGCGGCATCGCGGGCGGCGACGACCGCCCGCAGTTCCTCGCGAGTGGCATTCAGTTCCGCTTCGGCGGAGCCAGCCATCGCCGCCGCAGAGTCAGCACCGCGCGCCCGTTTCTGAACGCTGCGCTCCAGCTCGTTCACCCTGATTTGCGTCGCGGCCAGCTCACTCTGCGCTACAGCGACCTCGGCCTCGAGGGCGCTTCGCGCCGCACGTTCGCCGTCGAGTTGATCGCGTAGTGCGGCAACTTCAACTCGTGACCGAAGCGCGGAGGCTTCAGCGGCGTCACGTCGGCGTTGCTCACGGCGCAGTTCGGCTGCATCGTCGCCCGGCACTTCCTCGGCCTTCGCCGCAATCGCAGCTGCCGACTCCTGCCATCCCTGTGGGCGAGTCAGCCACAGCATTCCGACTTCGTCCAGCAGTTCGTCGGTGGCGACCATCCCCAAGCGGCCCAGGAAGACGCTGTCGGCCTCGACCGCTTCACGCACTTTGGCGAGTGCTGCGGGCGGTAGCCGGTGGAAGCGCAGGTAGGGCTTGAGCCCTTTGGGGAACGGCAGTGGGGGTCGCAGTTTGGAGCCCACAGCCGCAATGCCAACAGCGAATTCGAGCGCCGACTGCAATGCGCGGTCCGTCAGTCGAACCTCCGCATCGCCCTCGCCATCCTGAGGGCTGGCGGCGGTAGGCATGTACGTCAGGCTACCGACGAGCCCCCGGGCTGCCGGACCGAACACCCGTTCTTGACAGCGAACGGATGTTCGTGATCAACTGGCCGCCTGTGCAGCGCTCCTTCGACGATCTCGGAACGCCGCTGGGCGATGTGACCTTCTGTGTGCTCGACATCGAGACCACGGGCAGCGACCGCGGGGGCGACATGATCACCGAGATCGGTGTCGTCAAGGTCCGCC
The DNA here is from genome assembly GCA_038328705.1 of Acidimicrobiales bacterium. Classification (GTDB taxonomy): domain Bacteria; phylum Actinomycetota; class Acidimicrobiia; order Acidimicrobiales; family Ilumatobacteraceae; genus UBA668. The sequence goes on from JBBQMG010000009.1 coordinate 4,391, forward strand.
GCGGCGAGTGCTTGGGAACCATGGCCACCCTCATCAATCCCGGTAGGGCCATTGCCCCCAGCGTCACCGTTCTCACCGGCATCACGCACTCGATGGTTGCGAAGGCACCCCGCATCGAAACGGTGCTGCCCACGCTGCAGGAGTTCATCGGCGACTCGGTGATCGTGGGCCACAACGTCAGTTTCGACATGGGCTTCATCAACGCGGCGCTCCTTCGTAGCGACCGGCCGGCGCTGCGCAACACCGTCGTCGACACGCTTCCCCTTGCCCGCCGCCTTGTTCGCGACGAAGTACCGGATTGCAAGCTAGGCACCCTGGCCAGCCGCTTTCGCCTCGACCATCGGCCCAGCCACCGTGCGCTCGACGACGCGCTGGCCACCACCGATCTGCTGCACCTGTTGCTCGAGCGCGCAGCTGGGCTGGGTGTGTTGGGTTTGGACGATCTGGTGATGCTGCCCAAGATGGGTGGGCATCCGCAGGCAGGCAAACTCAAGCTCACCCACCATCTACCCCGCTCCCCTGGCGTGTATCGCTTTCTCGGCGCCAATGACGAGGTGCTCTACGTGGGCAAGGCAACCAACCTTCGCCAGCGTGTGCGGAGCTACTTCGGCAGCGACGACCGACGCAAGATCGGGCCGATGCTGCGCGAGATGCAACGCCTTGCCCACACCGGCACCGCTGACCCCGTCAGCGCAGAAGTCCTCGAGCTGCGCTACCTGCATCACCTCAACCCGCGCTACAACCGCGTGGGCACCACGTGGCAGAAGTATTGCTACGTGCGGCTCACCACCGACGAGGCATGGCCGCGTCTGGTCGTCACCAACGAGCCGGCAGCGACTGGCGTCCACATCGGTCCGCTTGCCTCGCGCTCAGCGGCAACCGCTGTCATCGAAGCCGTCCAGTCGGCGCTGCCGATTCGACGCTGCACCACCCGCATCGGGCGCACGTTCAAGCCCGCGGTCGACGCGACGCCGTGCACCGGTGCTCGCCTCGGCGTCGCCATGTGCCCATGCAGCGGCAGCGCCGACGAGGCCACCTACTGGCGCGTCGTGACGCAGGTGATGGCTGCGTTCTCGACCTCGCCGCAACTGGTGCTCGACCCGCTGTGGGCGAAGGTCGCCGCACTCGCCGGTGAGCGTCGCTACGAGGAAGCCGCCACCATGCGCGACCGCGCCAATGCCTTTGCCACTGCCATCACCCGTCAACGCCTCTTCGACCAACTACGTGCCGCTGGCGACGTGGGTGTTCAGTTGCACGACACCATCCTCCATATCCGTGATGGTGTGCTGCAGAGCGCACGACAGCTCGATCAGCTGGCCACCGGGCTCGAACTGGCGCCACCCGAGGCGCCAGCGTTCCCGCTACCGCTGCCCCGCAACGCCGCCGACGAGGTGTTGTGCCTTGCCCGCGCCATCGATCGGGCCAGCTTCCACGCCCGGCTGCTGTGGTGCAGTGGCGAGTGGACGTGGCCCACCACCCCGGTTCGAGAAGTCACTCGCCTCACGAGCGCGGCCTAGCGGTCCGTCGCAGGCTCGATGACGTGTCCTGTCTGCGCGGCGAGAAGTGCCACGTTTCCGTTTGCCAAGTGCGCACATGCCGATCATTGGGAGCGGTTCACGCTGCGACTTCAGCGGTCTGTGGCACACCACAGAAGTACGTTCGTCTGTGGGGTACCACAGAATGGGAATCTCGGATCCGTAGATGGTCCGGTGTTCGAGGAGGCCTGCGGCCTGTGCTCGACCGCTCCGCGCTCGCACGCCCCCAGGTGGACCCACGTCAGTCCTCGATGACGTCCAGCCCTTGGTCCCGGAGCCGCGCAATGTTGTCCAGCATTCCATACAGCACCTCGGGGGCGTGGCCCACCCAGGTCTCCAACTCTCCGACCATCTGCAGCGGACGGCGGGTGCGGTACGACTGCGTGATGTTGCCGGGGAACTTCTTGTTCGTCACGTTGGGGTCATCCTCGAAAGGACCCGTGGGCTCTACGACGTCGATGTGCCCTCGCTCACGGCTCCCCGCAACTCTCGGTCGCCGCATCTGTGCCTCCAGATTCCATCACCGACCATTTTCACCGAATGACGGCTCTCGCACAACGGCTCAGCCCAGCTTCCGACTAGGAAGGAATCTGTGACCGAACCACACGACCTGTTCCCGAAGGGATTCTTCTCACGCGCCGACGAGTCGACCGACGACAAGTTCTACGTGCCCGATCGGTTCGTCACGCACATCGACGACCGAGCGATCGCTGCCGTTGGCACCCTGTATCGGCATTTCGGCCTCACCGGGTCCGTGCTCGACGTGATGTCGTCGTGGGTGTCGCACTTCCTCGACCGGCCCGACGAACTGGTCGTGCTCGGCATGAACGGGCGCGAGCTCGATGCCAACACCATGGCGCACGCCAAGCTCGTCCACGACCTCAACGTCGATCCGGTGCTGCCGTTTCCCGATGACCGGTTCGACGCGATCACGTGCTGCGTGTCGATCGACTACCTGGTACGGCCTATCGCAGTCCTGCGCGACGCCGCTCGTGTCGTGCGACCGGGGGGCGTCGTGCTGTGCACCTTCTCGAACCGATGTTTTCCGAGCAAGGCCGTCCAGGGTTGGCTGCAACTCGACGACGAGGCGCGCGTCGCGGTGGTCGCCGAGTACTTCCGCCTCACCAACGCCTACGACGAAGTGTTCACAGCGTTGTGTACGCCACCGAATACACCGGGCGACCCGCTCTACGCCGTGTGGGCCACGGTCCGTTCGGAGATCGACAGCGACGCGAACTGAAAGGACATCGTCACCACGCCAGCCCTCAGGCGGCTTCGATGACCGCGCCCGCGTGGTCGATGCGCAGGACCTTGGTATGGCCGTCAGCGGGCAGTGCCGCGGCCAATGCTTCCGCCTCGTCGACCGCACACATCGCAGCCACTGTCGGGCCGGAACCACTGAGCCATGCGGCCCAGGCACCTGCTGCAAGCGCTGTCTCCAGCGCGACCTTCGACGGTGCAGCCAGCGCCAACCTAACGTCTTGGTGAACACGGTCTCGAGTGGCTTCGCGCAACACGTCGACGTCGCCGGCCGCAATGGCTGCAACCAGCAACGCGGTTCGGCCGATGTTGAACACGACGTCGGCCATCGCCACTTCCGAAGCCAGCTTCCCCCGTGACTCGTCGGTCGACGTGGCGGACGATGGCACCCACATCACCATCGCAGCATCGAACGACATCGGCACTCGTACTGCGTGACCGCCGGCCGTTGCGACGATGCCGCCGTAGAGCGATGCCGCGACATTGTCGGCGTGGCCCTCGAGCTTCGTCGCCATGTGCAGCAGGTCGGGAAGCGCAGACTGCAGTGCATCCTGGTCCGCACCATGGCGCTGCGCGTGCGCGGCGACCAGACCGCCCACACGGACCGCGCCGCTGAAGCCCATGCCGCGGCCTACCGGGATCGGTGATCGAACCCACAGCGGCCCCTGGCCACCGTGCGACCGAAACGCGATGGTTGCCGGATGGTGTTCGTCGGCAGCGGCCGACCCATGCGGGGGTTCGCCGGCACCGATCTCGGCATGCAATGTGAGGGCCATACCCAACGCATCGAAGCCCGGGCCCATGTTCGCCGATGATGCCGGCACGCGCACGATCATCAGTGCCCGAACTCCTCAGCAGCCTGCTGCGAAACTTCGACGAATCGTGCGAGCGTCGCGGCGGCAGCGCCGCTGTCGATTGCGTCGCGGGCCACCACCAACCCGGCCTCGATGGAGTCGGCGACGCCGGCAACCACCAGCGCTGCCGCCGCGTTGAGCACCACGATGTTGCGGTGAGCGCCGTGCTGGCCGCCCATGACACGGTTCACGACGTCGGCGTTGACCGCCGGACTTCCGCCAACCAGCTCGTCCATGATGGCGGGCGCCAGGCCCAACGCAACCGGGTCGACCGTAAAGCTGCGCACCGTGTCGTCATCCAACGCGAGCACTGTCGAGGTGCCAGTGGTGGTCAGCTCATCGAGGCCATTGCCATGCACCACCCACACGCGGTGAGCGCCGTGGAGACGCAGCGAAGCGAGCATGCGCTCGGCCACCCCCGGGTTGGCGACGCCGATCAGTTGGCGCTTCACTCGCCCAGGGTTGGCCATCGGCCCGAGCATGTTGAACACGGTGGGAATGCCGATCTCACGCCGGCTCGGTGCGGCGAAACTGAAGGCGGGGTGATACCGGGGTGCTAGGCAAAAGCCGATGCCCGCCTCCTTCACGCAGCGCACCACACCCTGGGGGGAGAGCTCGACGGCAACGCCCAGCTCTTCCAGCACGTCGGCCGTACCGCACTGCGAGCTGGCCGCCCTGGCACCGTGCTTACACACCGGAACGCCGGCACCGGCGGTGACGATGGCGGCCATCGTGCTGACGTTGATGCTGTGGCTGCGATCGCCGCCGGTACCCACGATGTCGATCGCAGACGCCTGCAGTTCAGCAGACAGCGGCACCAGTGTCGCTGCTTCCAGCACGGCGTCGAGCAGGCCGGAGATCTCCTCCGGCGACTCGCCCTTCGCTCGCAGTGCAACCACGAACCCGATCAGCTGAGCCGCAGTTGCCTCACCGGCAAGGATGGTGGCCATTGCCGCGCGCGCATGAGACGCGGGAAGGTCGCGCCGCTCGAGCAGCTCGGTCAGGAGCGCGGGCCAGCCGCCAAGTTCGTCGATTTGACTCATGGAACTTGAGGCTAGTGAGGCTGCTAGGCGGTGCGACGCCGTTGGCGGATCATCCGCCGACGCTCGCGTTCGGTGGCGCCACCCCAGACGCCAGCCTTCTCGCGAACCTGCAAGGAGTACTCCAAGCATGCGACGCGCACGCCACAATCGGCGCACACGGCCTTTGCGTCAAGTGCTTCGTCTTCGTCGTCCGGGTAGAAGACGCTGGGCTCCAAACCCCTGCATGCCCCTAGCTGACGCCACACGATCTCTTTGGCCGACACGAAAATGTCCCCCACTGTCCCGCTGGCGAGGCGGACCCCTCGCCAGCGGGTCTGAATCTAGGTTCAGTCATGGGTCCAGCGCTAGCCCCAATTTGTGTCTTTTCTGCGCGCTCGGCCGAAGCGGTCTACGGCAGTAGATCGGCGCGTAGCTCGGCGACGGTCGATGGCAGCAATTCCACAGCTTCCAGATATTCCGGATGATCGATCGCGAGAATGACGCCGTCGGTGAACGCTGCCACTTGCGCGTCGGTGAACTCGAACGTCACATAGTGAACGGCGGCCGTGACGTTCTCACGGGTTAGCTGCGCGGCGTGCTGCGGGTCGACCACACAGCGAACCGACTCGCCGTTCGGCAGCCGGAACACGACCGACTGTTCGATACCCACCAGCTTGCTCAACCATTCGCCCAGCTGCTCGTCGGAGGTCAGCTCGATGAACAGGGTTGCGCACAGGTGACCAGGTTCGGGGATCAGCGGGTTGTAGACGGCCAGCTCTTCCATGATGCCTTCGTCAGTGAACGTACGCTCGACGCGTGCCATCTCCTGGATCTGGTAGCGCATGGTCGCTCGGTTCTCGAACATCAGCGTGACGACGGTGCCCAGCGAGACACGACGGCGCTGCTTGATGACCAGCACCTCAGCGCGCAGCTGGTCGCGCTCGCGTTCGTAGGCTCGCGCGTCCGCGATGTCGGCGAGCGTCAGCTTGCGCGAACTGGTCACGCTTCGCCTTCTTCGGCGATGCCGTAGGCGCGGGCAATCACCTGCAGCGGGTGCTGTGGCACTTCGCCCGTCTGCTCGGTGATGGCCGTATTGGCGAGATGGCAGTCGCCGGCGACGACATCGCCGCCAGCACGACGGATCTCGTCAGCCAGCTTGCCGGCAATCGGAATGCTGATGTCGGTGTTCTCGGCACGCAGCCCCCACATGCCGTCGATGCCGCTGCACTGCTGCACCAGCTTCACCTTGGCACCGGTCAGCTTCATCAAGTCGCGACTCTTCAAACCGATGTTCTGCGCCTTGAGGTGACACGGCGTGTGGTAGGTGACGGTGGTGGGCACAAAGCCGGTGAAGTCGGTGTCCAATGACGTGCCTTCTGCCTTGTGCACACGAATCAGATACTCGGCCGCGTCGTAGGTGTGCGCTGCCACCAATTCGGCGTCGGCGCCCCCCACGTAGTCGATGTAGTCCTTCTTCAGGATGTAACCGCAGGTGGGCTGCGGAACCACGATGTCGTGACCCTTGCGCACCGTCTTCGCCAGCGCAGCGACGTTCTTCTGCGCAACCTTGGTGAACTCCTGCACGTCGCCGCTGTGCAGCCACGGGGCGCCACAGCAGCCAGCACCCTCGGCCAGCGAGCATTCGATGCCGTTGCGCTCGTAGACCTTCACCAGGTCGTGACCGATCTGCGGCTGCTGGTACTCCACGAGGCAGGTGGGGTAGATCGCGACCCGACCCTGCCGCTTCGCAATGCGCACCTTCGGGCGCTTCTTGAACCAGGTACTGAACCTCTGCCGTGCATATGGCGGCAGCAGGCGAACGGCCGACACGCCGGTGGCGGCCTGCACTGCCTTGCGCACCACACCGCCTGGCTTGGCAGCAATCACCTTGTTGGCCAGCGGCCCCGACAGGGTGGCGGCCTTGCCCAACAGGTCGGTGTGGCCCATGAACGTGTCGGTGGCGCGGTCACGCAACGACACTTGCCCGTTGGCGTGGCGCATCGCGTCGGTGCGCAGCATCAATCGCGGGAAGTCGATGGCCCACTCGTGCAGGTCAGGGATGTATGGGCAATTGACGTAGCACAGCTTGCATTGGAAGCACTCGTCGACGACCTGGTCCTGCTGGTCGGGTGTCAGTCGGCCGGCGTCTTGATCGTCGTGGCGGTCGATCATCTCGAACAGCGTCGGGAACGAGGTGCAGAACTTGAAGCACAAACGACAGCCGTGGCACAGGTCGAAAACTCGGGTCAGCTCATTACGGGCGTCTGCTTCGTCGGTGTACAGCGGATGCTTCGGGTCGTAGATCGTGGTCATTGGGGGAGGTCAGCAGTCGGGTTGGTTCCACAGATCTTGACACGTGGAGAGCAGGCGCCTCCACGTGTCAAGTTCAGCAGCGGTTACAGCGCTTCCAGACCCTGCGCGAAGCGGCCGGCGTGGCTCTTCTCGGCGCGGGCAAGGGTTTCGAACCAGTCGGCGATCTCGGTGAAGCCTTCCTCACGTGCGGTCTTGGAGAAGCCTGGGTACATCTGCGTGTACTCGTAGGTCTCGCCGGCGACTGCCGACTTGAAGTTGTCCTCGGTGTCACCGATCGGCTCGCCCGTTGCCGGGTCGCCCACCTGTGCCAGGTAATCGAGGTGGCCGTGCGCGTGGCCGGTCTCGCCCTCGGCGACGGAGCGGAACAGCATGGCCGCGTCGGGGTAGCCCTCCACGTCTGCCTTCTGCGCGAACCACAGGTAGCGGCGGTTTGCCTGGCTTTCGCCGGCGAACGCCTCTTTCAGGTTCTCGTGTGTCTTTGTGCCCTCGAGATTCATTGCGTGCTCCTTCGGTCGGCGGGGGTGCCGATATGCAGATTCTATTCGGCCGGGCGGAGCTCTACCCAGTGCCGTTGGTCCTCTTTCGTCTCCGTAGGATGAACGAGATGCGCGCCGCACCCTTTCAACGCGATCTCATGCTTGCCAGGCTGGAGGACGAGGAGTTCGACGTCCTGGTCGTTGGCGCTGGCATCACCGGGGCCGGCGCGGCGCTCGACGCTGCGTCGCGAGGCCTGCGCACCGCCCTCATCGAGCGCGACGATTTCGCCTCGGGTACGTCCTCGAAGAGTTCGAAGTTGGTGCACGGTGGCCTGCGCTATCTGAAGGACGACCCGCGCCTGGTGTACGAGGCGTTGCACGAGCGCCAACGCCTGCGCAAGAACGCCCCGCACCTGGTCAGCGTGATGCCGTTCATGATTCCCATCCTCACCAAGGACGGGGTCGTCTCGCGCAAGATCGCCCGGGCAATGGGGTCGATGATGTGGCTGTACGACCTCACCGGCGGGTGGCGAATCGGCAAGTTCCACAAGCGCCTGCGGGCACCGGCCGCTCTCGCCCACCTCCCCACGATGGCCAAGGAGCGGCTGACCTCCGCCTACCTGTACTACGACGCCGCCGCCGACGACGCACGGCTGGTTCTCACGATCGCGCGCACGGCCGCAGCGTACGGTGCGGCGGTCGCCAACCGGTGCTCACTGGTGGAGCTCACCAAAGGTGCCGATGGCAAAGCCTGCGGTGCTGTCGTCGAGGCAGACGGCCGCCGGTTCGCTGTGCGGGCGAAGGTCGTGGTCAACGCCGCCGGTGTGTGGGCCGACGATGTGCGGGCCCTCGACGAAGGCACCCACCCGGACTCGATTCGTCCCGCAAAGGGCGTGCACATCACAGTCCCATGGGAAAAGGTGCGCAACGACATCGCTGTCGTCATCCCGGTACCGAAGGACAGGCGCAGCCTTTTCGTGGTGCCGTGGGGCGCTCGGGTAGATGGCACGTTCGAGCATTGCTACGTGGGCACCACCGACACGGACTACGACGGTCCGCTGATCGACCCGCAGTGCACCAAAGACGACATCGACTACGTCCTACGCGCACTCAATGCCAGCATCACCAGCGGCGTCACGGCCGACGACATCACCGGCGTGTGGGCTGGGTTGCGACCGCTGGTGAAGGCTGCGGAGTCCGGTCGTACCGCCGACCTGTCACGCCACCATGCGCTGCACTCCAGCACCAGCGGTGTCATCAGCATCACCGGAGGCAAGCTGACGACGTACCGCGAGATGGCGCAAGACACCATCGACGCAGTGATGGCGCAGTTGGACATGAAGGCAAAGTGCCGCACCCATTTCCTTCCATTCGTTGGGGCGAAGGGTTTCCGCCAACAGCCAGCTGGCAGCGCCGCGGGCCACCTTGCGCACCGGTTCGGGTCGATGGCTGCCGATGTACAGGCACTGGTCACCGCCGACCCAACGCTGGGCAAGCAGTTGGTCGAGGGGCTCCCCTACCTCCGTGCCGAAGCTGTGTATGCGGCTCGTGAGGAGATGGCGCTGTCGCTCGACGACGTGCTCACCCGGCGCACGCGCGCCCGCCTGTTGGATCGCGCCGCCGCACTCGCCGCCGCGCCAGCGACCGCCTCGCTGCTGGCCACCGAACTTGGGTGGGATGCCGACGAGACGGCCCGCCAAGTCGCTCACTTCACTGCCCAATGCGCGGCGGAGGTTCACGCCGCCGCCAACAGCCGAGCGAGCACCGTGGAGGCAGCGTCATGATGCAACCGACCTCACCGATAGAGCTCACCGGTACCGCGTCGCGCTTTGGCGCGACTGTCGAGCTGCCGGATGGCTTCGCCGCTCAGCTTGCCGAGCTCTGTGCCACCGTCACCGACGTGACCGCAGCAGCGGAGGCCAGCCGCGATTGGTGGCCACTGGCGATGCACTGGGCGCTTGCCGGTCAGGTGCCACAACGTGCCGCCGTGGTTGCACGGCCGGCCACCACCGCCGAGGTCGCGGCAGTGGTGGCGCTGTGCAATCGGGCAGGGGTACCTGTCACACCGGCGGGTGGTCGCAGCGGGGTGCTGGGCGCCTCTATTCCGCTGTTCGGTGGTGTGCTGCTGGATCTGACGTCGATGCAGGGCATCGTCTCTGTCGACGAGGTTTCCGGCATTGTAGAGGTGCTGCCCGGCACGTTCGGTCCCGACCTGGAAGACGAGATGCGCGGCACGCACGGCCTCACCATCGGGCACTTCCCGCAAAGTTTCGACATCGCAACCGTCGGCGGCTGGGTGGCATGTCGCGGAGCTGGTCAGTACAGCACTCGCTACGGCAAGATCGAGCAGATGGTGGTGGGCCTCGAGGTCGTGCTCGCCGACGGCACCGTCACCCGCACCGGTGGCTTCCCGGCGGCGGCTCAAGGTCCAGATCTCTCGCAGCTGTTCATCGGCAGCGAGGGCACCCTCGGCGTGGTCACCCGCGTCTGGATGAAGGCTCATCCCGTGCCACCGGCGGAACGTCGAGCGGCCTTCGCCTTCGACACCTTCGAGGCCGGTCTGGATTCCTGCCGACGAATTCTGCGACGCGGCGCCACGCCAGCAGTACTACGCCTGTACGACGCAGCCGAGAGCCAGCGCGGTCAGGGCGGCGACGGCAACTACTGCGTGCTGCTGGTACTCGATGAGGGCGACGAAGGCTTGATCGAGGCAACCATGAGCATCCTTGCCCAGGAGTGCGCAACAGCTGCGGCGCTACCGGTGGAGCTGGTGGAGAAGTGGATGCACCACCGCAACGACACCAGCGCGCTGCAGGCGCTCACTCGCAAGGGTTTCGTCGTCGACACGCTGGAGATCGCCGCGCCGTGGGCGGCACTGGCCGACATCTTCCGTGAGGTTCCGCTGGCGATGTTGGCCGTGCCGCACGCGAGAGCGGCCACCTGTCATCTCTCACACAGCTATCTCGATGGTGCCTGCCTGTACTTCACGTTTGCCGCCACTCCCCCGGCCGACGAGGTCGAGGCCACGTACGTCTCCCTGTGGGATGCCGGCCAGCGAGCCGTGCTGGACCACGGCGGTAACCTGTCGCACCATCATGGCGTGGGCCTCAATCGAGCCCGCTTCGTGCCGCAGGCACTGGGCAGCGCGTTGCCAATACTGCAATCACTCAAGACTGCTTTGGATCCGAACGGCATCATGAACCCCGGCAAGATGGGCCTGGCGACATCGTTCGGTACGGTGAGTTGGCCATGAACACCATCGACCGGGCAGCGCTCAAGCAGGGCGCATGGGTTTCGCTGGTGTTCGCGGTGCCGTTCTCCGTCGGTTCGCGGTTGATGGCCGACCACGACGCGAAGTCGCCGTGGGTGTCGGTCTTGTGGCTGGCCGCATTGGGCGGTTTCACGCTGGGCGCCGGCATCGCGGCGTGGGTGCAGCGCACTGGCTTTCCACTCCTTCACGGTCTGGTCTGCGCCGGCGGAACGTACATCGCCGCACAAACGGTGTTCATCGTGATCAAGCTGTTTCGCGGCGGGTCCATCAGTTGGCTGGCTGTGTTCTTCACGTTCACGGTCGTCCTGACTGCTGGCCTCGTCGGCGGTGGGCTGGGCAGCGCTTTGCGCAAACGTGGGCTGGTGCCCAGCGTCGAACGACATGGCGATAGGGGTCTCCAGTGAGTGTGCTCGTCGTCGATGTCGGGACATCCGGTCTGCGGGCAGCGGTGATGCGACCTGATGGAGAGATCACCGCGCTGCACTACCGCGCGTTTCCTCCGTCGTCGCCGTCTCCCGGCCTCGTCGAGTTCGATGCGGTCGGAATGGCGAGTGCTGTCCTGGAGGTTGCGCACGCCGCGCTGGCCGAGGGCGGGCCCGTCGTGGCCGTCGGCATCACCGCGCAGCGGGCCAGCACCATCGTGTGGGACCGCGCCACCGGCGAGCCCGTGGGTCCAGGCCTCGGCTGGCAGGACCTGCGAACAGTATTCGATTGCATCACCGCCAAGGACGACCATGGCCTGCAGTTGGCACCCAACCAATCAGCGACCAAGGTCGCGTGGCTGCTCAACACGTACGACGTGAACCGCGAGCGCGACCTGTGCTTCGGCACCGTCGATACCTGGGTTGCGTGGGTCCTCAGTCAGGGCAGCGTGCATGTCACCGATCACTCCAACGCAGCCGTCACGGGTCTCCTGCGGCCGGACGGTTCAGGATGGTCCGTGTCGGCGTGCGAGAAGCTGAACGTGCCCACCGAGATGCTGCCGACACTCGTCGACACCTCGTCGGTGTTCGGCGAGGCCAGCGCACTGCCGGGTTCACCGGTTTTGGCTGCACTTGTCGGCGACCAGCAAGGCAGTCTCGTCGGCCAGAGCTGTGTGCGGCCGGGCCAGGCGAAGATCACGTTCGGCACCGGCGGCATGCTCGACATGTGCACCGATTCCGGCGCACCTGCATCGGGTAACCGAACCGCCGAAGGCATCTTCCCCATTGTGGCCTGGAGCCGCAACGGCACCCTCACATGGGGTGTGGAGGCGATCATGCTGTCGGCTGGCACCAACGTCGAGTGGCTGGTGCAGGACCTTGGCATTCTCGACAGTCCGCCGCAGAGCCACGACATCGCGTCGCAGTGCGACACCACCGACGGTGTCGTCTACGTGCCGGCGTTGATGGGCCTTGGCACACCGCACTGGGACTACGGCGCAAGGGGCACGATGCTGGGCCTCACCCGTGGCAGCGGCCGCCCGCAGATCACTCGTGCGGTGCTGGAAGGCGTTGCCCACCGCGGCGCCGACCTGGTCGATGCCGCGCAGGCCGGTACCGGCTACGACGTGCCAGTCCTCCGCGTCGATGGTGGTATGAGCGAGAACCCAACATTCGTGCAGGCGCTCGCCAATGCCACCGGGAAGTCGGTGGAGGTGTCGCGCCACACGGAGGCCACGACAGTTGGGGCCGGCTATCTGGCGGGCCTGGCAGTTGGCGTCTGGAGCGGGTTCGACGACATCGCCGACGCCTGGCACCCGCGCGCCACGGTGGACCCGAATGGCCAACTCGACCGCACGCAGTGGGCCAAGGCCGTGCAACGTTCCAAGAGTTGGATACCTGACCTGTCGGCTCTGGACTTCTAGAGTTGCTCTGCTCACCTCCGGCCGGGAAAGCTAGGGGTGATCGTTTCGAAAGGAATACCCGAAGTGGAGATCGAAGTGACTGAGTCTGGCGCCTTTGCCGCAATGACTGATGGCCGACAGCCTATGAGCCGCCGCGCTGCCGTGCGTGTCGGCGCAGGCGTAGGCGTGGGCGGCGCCGCACTGTCGTTGCTGCCCTTCCTCAGTGGGCACGCCGTCGCGTCGGCCACTACCGAGCCAGCGAGCGCCGTTGAAGCGACCACCACCACTGCCCCGCCGCTGCGGCCAACGGCCGACGACATCACGCTGCTCAGCTTTGCGCAGCAGGTCGAGACCACCGCGGTGGCGCTCTACAACGAAGCCCTGAAGGTCACCGGCTGGTCCGATCAGCAGGCGCAGGTGGTCACGTTCATTCGTGATGCACACCTGGCGTACGCACAGTCGCTCTCAGGCTTTCTGGGCCGAGTCGCGCCCAACAGCATCTCTCAGAAACTGTTCGACTCGCAGAAGGATGGCTTCAGCGGGGCAATCGATCTGGTGCTGGCCTCGGCCGAAGCGCTCGAGTCCGCCGCTGTCGCCACCCACGGCGATGTAATTGCCGAACTGGTCGGCACCGATGCTGCCAGCCTCATTGCCTCCATCCAGATGAACGAGGCCCGGTACTGCACAGTGCTGGCCGACCTCGCCGGAGAAACAGATCCAGCAGTGTTGTTGGTCGACGAAGAAGCAGCGTCCCTCGTGGGCAAAGGGTGAATGACATGACCAACGAAATCGCGCTCGACAACGACGGACGACACATCGACCGTCGTGGCTTGCTCCGCATTGGTGGCCTCACCGCCGCTGCGCTCGCCATTGCGGCGTGCAGCAACAACACCGAGGCCGGCACCCTCGGCCGTGTCGGTCAGGGCGGCACGACGCCCGCCCTGGAGGACCCCATCGTCAATGACGGTGTTTTGCTGCGCACGATGGCCGGCCTTTCGACCTCGATCGCAAATGCGTACCAGCACATCCTCGACGGCAAGTTCCTGGCCAAGGCCAGCGAGACGATGCCGGACCTTGGCGACCAGACCGAGCTTGTGACCGTCTTCAGGACACATCACATCGCCTCTGCCAAGAGCTTCAATGCTCTGGCAGTCAAAGCCGGAGCGGAGCCATGGACCTGCGGCAACACCCGTCTCGACTCGGCCTCCATCAACCCGGTTTTCAAACGAGTCGAAGTAGGCGCCCCTGCCACCGACAGCTCAAAGGTCATCGGGCCCAGCGACGACCCCACTCGCGACTACGTCAACCTGGTGCATTCGCTCGAGTCGATGTTCGCTTCGTCGTGCCAGGCGTTGGTTCCTCTTCTCAGCGAATCGGCCCTGCGATCCTCCACGATGCAGATCGGCATTCGCTCGGCCCGGCATTCGGCACTGATTGCGCTGCGCATCTTGCCCAGCGGCTATGTGGCCGGTGTCGGCGAGTCGCTCATGCCGGCCGACAATGCAACCACCACCACAGCGGCGGACGGCGGACCGCCGGCAGCAACGGCCATTCCGCTGCCAGTGGCATTGCCGGCTCGCTTTGGTCTGCTCTCCCCCACCTCGTTCATCGGTGGCGCTGGCGACGAGAACGGCGTGCGCTTGAGGGTCAACTTCGAGACGCCCAGCCTCAACACGTTCGCCTATCCGTTCTCCTCCTGCCCCTGATTCGGGCCCTGACGCCAGTACGTCACGTACACTCGTCGACGGTGAGTCGGCCGGGTGGCCGCGGCACGACTTGATCGTGTCGAGGAAAGTCGGGACTCCACAGGGCAGAGTGCTGGCGTGAGCCAGGTTGGGGCGACCTAACGGAAGTGCAACAGAGAGAGACCGCCGATGGGCCAGCTTGCTGGTCACAGGTAAGGGTGAAACGGTGCGGTAAGAGCGCACCAGCGTGTGAGGCGACTTGCACGGCTCGGTAAACCCCACTCGGAGCAAGGCCAAGCAGAGAGCACGGGCGGCCCGTCCGCCAGCCGCAAGGTTGGCAACTCTCGGGTAGGCCGCATCAGAGGGATGGTCACCCGCACTACTTCGGTGGTGCGACAAAATCCCGCTTACAGGCCGACTCACCACCTACACCCCCTGTGACCAGGGGTTATGCGCTCAGAACCTCAATTCGCGACACAAACGCGACACAACGCGCCGATTGCGCGGCTGAGTTACTGCGCTTTCGAGGCCTTCATCCAGGCCGCGGTGCCCTGCGCGATGGCGTCCCTGGTGCGCTCGTCATCGCCGAGCCAAAGGTGCGTGTAGACGTCCAGCGTCTCGCTCGGCGATGAGAGCCCGAGCACGGGCCTGCACCGCTGCCACCGACAAGCCGCCAGCGATCATCGAGCTCGCGGCAACGTGGCGCAGGTCGTGACTTCGTGTGCGACCTTCGACCTCGGCTAAATGGCACGCCGCACGAATTCAAGTCAGACATGCAAGGCGCATACTTCCCGAAGTCGAGGAGGTTGTCCAGCGAGCAAGACGGCAGCGCTGCGCTACCTGTGCGACCGGAACAATCGCCAGGAGACCCCGAACCAGATGGCGACGGCTGCGAGCCAGACCGCCGCAATACCCAAGGTGCTGCCTCTGGACGAGGCGCTGTAGAGGCTCGTCGTGTTGGGCGAGTACATGAACCAGCCTCCATCTGCCGGACCATTCAGCCGTGCCACGATGGCTGACGCGACGACTGCGAGTCCCGCAAAGAGAGCTACAGACGTCACTGCCTTTTGGCCGCGGTTCAGGGGTTCATCCTCTCACTGGCAGTTCTGCGATTCTCGTTCCGTGGCACACCACAGACGAACGTATTTCTGTGGTGTGCCACAGACGCTAAAGGACGCACCGAGACCCGCACTGAATGCCCTGATAGAGGCTGTGATGCAAGGACGTTGCGGTTTTCGTAGCGTTTGGGGTCGGGCCATTCGGAGAGGCTCGCCGTGACACTTGGAGCATGACCATCGCCGCCATCGCCGCCAAGTTCGCCATCGTCGTGGACGGGGGCTGACGCTGACGGCGATTGCCAGAACACGCGCGCCGAAGTCCCCTTCGCTGAGGCCGATGGGCCTCTCACCTACGGCCGTGGGAACTGCACGGTCACCGCAGGTATCTGGAATGACCCGTACACCGGACTCACGTTCACGAACCCATCCGACCTCGATATCGACCATCTCGTCCCGCTATCGGACGCACACCGGGCCAGCGATGGCAATGGCCGCATCTCCGCAAGGAACTCGGCCTCGTCGTCGAAGGCCGCAACCTGCACATTCCGTCGCTCGCGCCGAGCAGCGTCGAAACGGTAGTGGAACACGATGTACCGGGTCTTGCTGTCGTCGGAAGGATCGACTTCAGTCACGAGCGCAGGATGCCGGATCGAAGCGCTGCGTGTGCGGACCACTTGGATCAATCACGTGGTGCAGTTGGAGGAGATCTGCCCCAGCCTCCGGCGACGAGTACCGCAACGAGGGCCCCGCTGAGTAGGGCGAACGGTTGGAGATGAGTACATGGTGCTCTGTGACCCGGCGGACGCCCGAGGTTGAGTAGGGGTCGTGAACGTTGACTTGACCCCCTTGCACTCGCCGACTCCGACATCAACCGACGACCACGTACCGTCGAGGTCAGGTCGCGACGTCGTCGCCTTCCACACCCGGACACTCACAGCCACCGATCCGGCCGATACTGACGAGCGCGTTGCGCTTCGTGTTTGCGGGCTGACGAAGACCTACGGTCGCGGTGAAGGCCAGGTCCACGCCCTGCGGGGTGTGGACCTGGACTTCATGCGCGGCTCGTTCACGGCGTTGATGGGTCCTTCCGGTTCCGGCAAGAGCACGTTCCTCCACGCTGCCGCCGGCCTAGACAGGCCCACATCGGGCGACGTCAGGCTGGCAGGGCAGGAGCTGTCAACGATGAATGAGGTCGCATTGACGAAGATGCGTCGACAGCAAATCGGGTTCGTCTTCCAAGCCTTCAACCTTCTGCCGGGCCTCAACGTGTTGCAGAACATCCTTCTACCCTCCCGGCTCAGCGGTGTGCGTCCTGACAAGCGGTGGGTCCACGAGGTTGTGCGACGAACCGGTCTCGACGGTCGCGTCAAGCATCGGCCCGCCGAGTTGTCGGGGGGCCAGCAGCAGCGAGTCGCCATCGCGAGGGCCCTCGTGACCCGCCCGGTCGTGCTCTTCGCCGACGAACCCACGGGTGCGCTCGACACGCGCACAAGTCGCGAGGTCCTGATGCTTCTCCGTGACTGCGTCGACCAGGATGGTCTCACCATTGTGATGGTGTCCCACGACCCCGTCGCCGCGTCGCACGCAGATGCCGTGATCTTTCTCGCCGATGGATCAGTCGTTGACCACATGCCCAATCCAACGCCAGAGCTGGTGGCCGAGCGCCTGATCCGGTTGGGTGAGTAGCCGCCATGTTCGCCTTCGTCATTTCGACCCTGCGATCTCGTTGGGCCGCCTTCCTCGGCATCCTCGTTGCTGCGTCCACTGCCGTTGCACTCATCACAGCATGCGGGTTCCTGCTTGAAACAGGCATTCGAGGAGACGTGAACGCCGACCGGCTCGCCGGGGTGCCCATCATTGTCGCCGCCGATCAGAACATTTCGGTCACACACGGCGCCGGAGACGACCAGGAGACCTTCGAGGCCGGCGCCACCGAACGTCGACGCATCGAAGCCGACCTCGTGAGCATCGTCGCAGCGACACCCGGCGTTCTGTCCGCTGTTGGCGAGGTCAGCTTTTCAGCTCACCTTCTCGACAGGTTCGGCGATCCGATCGAACCATCGGCACACAGTGTCTCTTGGGGACACAGTTGGAACAGCGCCGCCGCCACTTCGTTCTCGATCGTCGCCGGCCACGAACCGACGACACCGACCGAGATCGCGATCGATCATGCCCTCTCGCGTGCCGCTGGAGTGGATGTCGGTGACACGATCAGTGTCGTCGCCAACGGAACTGTGATCAACGCGACTGTTTCAGCAACCCTCGGTCACGCTCCTGAACAACTCGAGCACCAGACGGCGATCTTCTTCGCCACCGACACGGCTCAGCACCTTTACGGTCATCCCGGTCAAGTCGATCTGATCACGGTCCTCGTCGCTCCCGGCCACGACATCGAAGCAACCGCTCGAACCCTGCGCGTGACAGTGGGGCCAGAGACAGTTGTGCTCACCGGCGATAAGCGCGGGGGCGCCGAATTCGTCGAGTCAGCGAACGCCTCGATTGCGTTGATCGCTGTCGCCGGATCGCTCGGCGGTATCGCCGCTGTCGTCGCGACGATGGTGATCGCTGGAATGCTCGCGCTGATCGTGCACCAACGACACCGCGAGATTGCACTCCTTCGAGCCATCGGTGCCACACCCCGGCAGGTTCGCACGGCGATCAAACTTGAGACGGTCACCGTCGTTGGGGTTGGCGCATGTCTTGGCATTGCACCTGGCGCCTGGGTCGCTCGAGGGATGCTCGAGATCTGGCGGGAAAAGGGCATCGTGCCGCCGTCCTTCGACGGCCCACACGGCACGCTCCCGGCGGTGATCGCGTTGGCGATGACCGTGATGATCGGATACTTGGCCGCCCACATCGCAGGCCGTCGAGCATCTCGTATCCGTCCGATCGAGGCGCTCTCAGAGTCATCTCTGCAACGGCGCCGCATCGGCATCATGAGATCGTTGCTCGGCACGCTGTTGCTCGCTGGCGCCGGAGCAGTCTTCATGGTCGCAATGAACATCGACGGCCACCTTGCGCCTGCACTCGTTCCCGCGATCGTCGTGATGCTGTTTCTCGTCGTCGGCGTCCTCGCGCCCGTCCTCGCCTCAGCCGGAGCGTGGGTCCTCTCGACATTCACAATCCGGCTCGGGCCGGCGGCCTTCCTCGCCGGGATGAACACACGCACCCGCGCCCATCGGCTGGCGAGTACCGTCACCCCCATCGTCCTTGCAATCGGCATGGCTGGGATGGGGCTGTTCCAACAGAGCACGAACCTCCACCAGCGCACCCAGCAGAACCACCAACGGTTGGTAGCCGACCGCGTTGTCGCATCTTCGATCGGTCTCCCCCCGTCAATCGTCAGTGAACTCGTTGCGGTACCGATCGTGACCAACGCGATCGGCATGCAGACGACCGAGGTGTTCACGGACGACGACCTCGATCCAACGCCCGCTGTCGGCGTCACGGAAGGCGATCTCGGAACCGTCCTCGATCTCGACGTTCTCTCCGGATCGCTTGACGATCTCATCGGCGAAACCATCGCAATTTCGCAGAACCTGGCCAACGAGTCCGATGCAACCACGGGAACCACGATGAGTTTCCACCTGGGCGACGGCACGTCCGTCAGCTACCGGGTTGTTGCGGTTTTCGCTCGATCAGCGGGATTCGCAGATCTCGTTCTGCCGCACTCATTGATCGCTCATCACGTCACCGGCGAAGAACTCGGCCAAGTGTTTCTCGACATCGACGACCCCACGACGGTCGGACAGGCTGCTATCCGCGCAGTCGTCGATCGCCACCCAGGAGCGCGTTACGGGACGAGCGACATGATCGTCAGAGCCGACGACGCCAACGCCACAACACAGTCATGGGTGGGCTACCTGTTGATGGCAATGGTTGCGGCATTTGCCGCGATCGCGGTCGTCAACAGTCTCGCGCTTTCGACGGCCGAACGAGTACGCGAGTTTGCGCTCATGCGGCTTGTCGGAACTACCCGCAAACAGGTGCTCCGCATGCTTCGATGGGAGTCACTCATAGTCGTCACGATCGGTTGCGTACTCGGCGGCACGGTCGCAGTGGTCTCGCTGATTCCCTTCATTCAGACCACCACCGGCTCCCGGATCCCTTCGACTCCGGCTAGCACCTGCTTGATGCTCGTCGTCAGCGCAGCGCTCCTTGGACTCGTCGGCACCCAGCTGCCGGCGCGACTGGCACTTCGGTCCAACCCAGTCGACTCGATCGGCGTGCGACAGTAGCCCGGACACGTCGCAGTCGGCCGGCGATCGCACCGCCTCGAGCGTGGTCGTCCCGCCGCTCGCTTCCGGCCAACCCAGCATCGTCCGGCAGGTCGGACTCGTCGTTGCCGATGCCGATGCCGCTGCCGATGCCGAACCCCGATCAGCTGCGCATCGACAGCGATGCCGTCGCTCTTGTCAAGGCGTTCGTCGACGCCGGCAAGCCGGTGGCCGTCATCTGCCATGGCTCATGGACGCTTGTCGAGGCCGACGTGGTTCGCGGTCGCCGCTTGACCAGCTGGCCGAGCCTGCAGACCGATCTACGCAACGCGGGTGCAACGTGGATCGACGAGGCGGTCGTCGTCTGTGAGGCCGGGGCGAATGTGATCGTTTCCAGTCGCAAGCCCGACGATCTCCCCGCATTCAACACGGCGATGGTCGAAGCCTTCGCTGCCGCTGCTGCGAACAGCTGACGTGAACCCTCGCGCCACGAGGGCACGGCGGCGACCGGACGGCAAGCAGCCTCACTCGGCCCTGGGCTAGGGTCCGAGAACTATGTGGTCTCTGATCGGCGCCATGGCGCTGCTCGGTCTCAGCGCGAACGAGCCGAGTGCATTGCTGGTTGTGCTCGTCGTCCTGCGGTCAGGTCGGAACCGAGGCGTGGCATTCGTCGCCGGTTGGGTCACCGCGTTGACGCTTGTGGTTGTCGGCGCAGGTTTCGTGGTCCGCCTGGGCTTCGGGCCGAGGCCTGGCGGGCCACGACGTGTCACACTCGTGTTCGAACTCGTGGTCGGCGTGGCGCTCGTCGTTTGGTCAGCCTGGTATTGGCTGCGCAGCCGGGGACGTGCGAAGTCCGTCGAGGTCCCGAAACACCTGAACCGGCTGACGTCGATCAAGGCGATACCCGCGTTCATTGCCGGCGTGATCACTTGTACCTACCCGCCTGCGATCGTCGCTGGTACCACGCTGCTCCGCTCGCGTGCGTCGACCGCGGCCCGCGTCACAGGGCTGGCGACATTCGTCATCGTCGGCACGATCATGGTCGCCCTCCCGGTTGTCGGCACCTACGTTGCGCCGGCGTGGGCGGCTCGCCGTTCTGACCGCCTGTTCGACTGGACGTTGCGACACCGACGAAACCTTCTGGTGGCGATTCTGACTGTGCTTGGCCTCTTCATCTCCACACGCGCCGTTCTCCACTTGGCCCACGTGCCCCATGATTGACCACGCTGCAAACGAGGCACCACGCCCAAGGTGGCCGGGCGTGATCTTCAGTTCCCGTTTGGGAGTTCGTGGCGTTCGGCGGCACCGACGCTCATCAGATGGGCGTGCATCTCGGTCGAGAGTTGGTGGATCTGCTTGGTGAAGTCCGTGTTGACGTGCAGCTCATGTTCCTGTTCGTTGAAGTCGTGGTCTGCCTTCCTCTGGGCGAACTCGCCCTGACGGTTCTGCCCGATCATCACGAACGTCGACAGGAAGATGGCTTCCAACGACACGACGAGAGTCAAGGTCGGCCACGGACTCTTCTCGGCGATCAGCATCCAGGCGGCGAAGACGACCCCATGGATGTAGACGAACTTCACCGAACCGGCGAACTTCGTGATCGCGTCAGCGACTCGCAATTGCACATCGGCGGCCCGCTGTTCGCGCACGGCTTGCCACGCCGGATGCAGAGCACGTACTCGAGGGCTCAGGGGTTGATCTGTTGCGGATGCTTCATCTGATGTCATGGACGAATCCTTCCGCACCGGCAGTCGGACGATCGGTCACACTCGCCGCGGCCACCATGGTCATCGCTCGGACTGAGGCGACTGTGCGCGGCGCCGGTCACCCGGCGCCGCGTCAGCCGGCCACAGGGTCAGAAGTAGTAGCCGATGACGTCCACGAGCACGTGTGTGGTGGAGGTCGGTCCTGACGTCATTTTGATTTTTGATGCTGCGTCGACCACGACGGTTGTCGTCGTAGCAATGTCCTGCCCGGCGGTGACCCAGTTGATCGAGCTGGTGGCCGGCACTGTGTTGAGCACCGCGGAGTACATCGTCAGATACCCTCCGCCAGCCGTCAGCGTGACGGTCAGCGTGACGAGCGCACCGGTTGCGCCGGGAGGCACGGCGAGCTTCGTTGCACCTGAGCCGTCCTTGCCGAACAACAGGTCGACGGTGCGGGTCTGGGACGGGCCAAATGGCGTCAGCTGTCGCGAGTCGTACGCACGCAACGGCTCCGGCAGCAGGTGCACTCCACCGGCACCGCTGGCGTGAACAGCGAAGTTGCCACGCAGCGCGCCAGCCCCGAATGCCGTCGTATGCACGTTGAAGTAGAAGCCCGCAGGGCTCGCCGCGATCTGGTCGATCAGCGCCTCGGTCGACAACACGCACTTCGACAGGGCGCCGAGACCACCAGGTGCGAAGTCGACGACCACAGGGCCGCTCGTTCCGGCCACGCCCTGATGTATGTGGGTCAGGGTCACCGTGTCGATACCTGAGGTCGTTGAATCGACGCAGATGGTCTGGCTGACTCGATCGAGAGTGATGGTCGCCACGCCGGCGCCATCGAGGTCGCCCGCGGTGGGCACTTCGGCGGCACCGCTGAGCACGGCTGTCAGGGTTCGCTCGCTGGCGGCCTGATCCTGGCTGCTGCCACCGGCGTTACGCCGGGCGTTTGCGTCGACGATGCCGGGCACGAGGAGCGCGCCCGCCAACAAGCCGACCGCACCGATTCCCAACAGAGTGAATTGTGTTCGCTTCATGGAATGCTCCTTCCGGGGCCACTGGGTGCGGCAACCGCTTCTGGCCCTGTACCCCGGTGAGCGGGAGTTACACCTAAACCTTCCGTCGTCTCACAGCGACCGCCGCAGGCCCACGCCCAAAGTGACTCGATGTTGCCGCTGTGAGCTGCCTCACAGACAAAGAACCGCGTCACTTCCTGGTCGGCTGGCGACTAGGGGCCAGGGGTCAGGGCCTTCCGGTGGGCTCACCGGTGGGCGAGCCAGGCACAGCCGAGGCGGCGGCGATGATCACTGGAATGGTGATGCGGGCAGCCGTCACGTTCGGAAAGTTTGTTGCGCTGGCGCCACAGTCAACCATTTGGACATTCACCGTGAGCGGCAGGTTGAAGTCGCACACCGAACGAGTGAAGCTCAGCGTGTCACCCGCCAACGAGCCAGTCCAATCCCACCGTCCGAGCGTGAACACAGCGGCTTCGAGGCGGTACATGTCCAGCGTGCGAGCTGTGAAGCCGGTGCCGTTGCATGTCCAGCGTCCCTCCTGCGCAGTGGCCACCTCCAGAACGCCGGCGCCAGGGTCGATGTTGTTCGCCAGCACCACCGACATACCGCCACCGGCCAGCAGCTGGACGATCAATCCCGTTGTGCCAATGAGGTCGGAGTCGGAGCCGACAAACGTGCCGACGAAGGCGGCGCACGGATCAGTGGGCAGGGAACCTGTGCTCGCGGGCACGTAGTAGCCGACGATATCGACCAGCAGGTTGACGGTGCCGGCTTCGTTGCGAAACGCCAGCATCCCGTCTTTCGACAATGCGGATGTCACCGCATTGGGGGTGGGTGCCTGGGCTGCGGAGAAGTTCAGGTTGGAGGTGCCCGGCCATGCCTGGTCCGCAGGGAAGACTGCAAGAAAGCCGCCTGCCGTGGGACTGACGAACGTCACGTTGAGCGACACGGCGGTGGCGGTCGCTGGAATCGTGCAGTGACCATTCGTTCCCCACACGGCGGCCACGTATGTTTCGGCGCCGATGGGTGTGGATCGGGGACCGACCGGGGCGGTGGGGCGGGTGTCCATCAGCCGGCAGGGCGTGAGCGGCACGAATGATGAGGCGATCGGCGGACTGGCGGCCGACGACGTCAGTACACCGCCCGCACCCAGCAACACGGCGATGGTGACCCCAGCGGTGAGCCAACGCGAGCGCACCAACGACTTCCCCGATGCAGCGACCATCTCAGCTCCCAAGCTCGCGGGCACACGTCAGTACCCAGCCCGACGCTACACGCAGGCTGCGTCAGCGGGTGGGGACGATGTTGAAGGCGTGAAGCGCTGGGCCGCGGTCGCGGATCAGGATCTTCGTGACGGAGGCTTGATCGATTTGACTACGCCAGGTGATGGTGACGTCGACGCCCAGGGCCCACGCCATCGCCGCTTTGATGGGAGTCGCGTGGCTGACCACGACGATGTCGCTGGTGCGTGCCGCCTCCAGCAGGTCGTCGCAGGCGGCGAACACGCGGTCACCCATCTCCTGCAACGATTCGCCGCCGGGCGGACGAACGGTGGGGTCGGTGATCCACTGCGCCCACATCTCGCGAGGTATATCGGCCATCGGTACGCCGTCAAAGTCGCCGTAGTCCATTTCCAGCCAGCGCTCGTCCAACTCGGGTTCGATACCAAAGACCTCGGCCGTCTGGCGGGCCCGCAGCGATGGCGAGCACACCACCCTGTCCACCTTGGCAAGCACCGACGTCACGGCTGCAGCTTGCGCACGACCAACCTCATCGATCGGCAGGTCGATACGGCCCTGCAATCGGCCACCGGCGTTCGCCGCCGTGCGGCCATGTCGAACGAGGTAGAGCACCCCGCCAGTGAACCACACCGCAACGCCGAACCACACCGCAACGCCGCACGACACCGCAACGCCGCACGACACCGCAATGCTGAACCTCACCGCGACGCAGGACTGGCGTCACCCGTCGGTGAGCAGGCCGTGTTGCAAGAATTGTGTGCGGCGCTCGGGTTTGGCCAAATGGAATCGACGCCACGCCCACCACAGCGTCGCCGCACCGGCCAACTCCATCGGAACGTTCAGCCAGCCGCGCTCGACCGAGGGCACCTGGTTGTCGCCCCACGACCCGACGAACGGCCACCAGAACACCTTGGTGGCAGCAAAGGCCCCATCCCAGACCAGGTGCAGCAACATCCCGATCGGCAGACCAAGCAGTAGCCGTCGAATCGGCTTGCGACCGGCAGTCACGATCATCACTGCGGCCAACGTGCCGACCGCAACGGTGAGACTGTGCGCCCAACGCGCCTGGCCGAACGGCACGTCGATGAGATCGGGCAGCACTGAGCCGACCAGCAATAGGCGATAGTCGAACCGAGGGTCGGTGAACACGAAGAACACCGACAGCAGGGCGGTGCCGAGAAACCACAGGAACATCGCGTGGGGCCTAGCGAACGATGATGCGGCCGCACTGCGGGCACTCGGCCAGCGTGTCGACAGGTACGGCCTTCACGATGTCCAGTTCGCGGGGCGAGAGATCCATGTGACAGCCACTGCAGTGGGACCCTTCCAATCGGGCAACTCCCACCCCACCGAACTGCTTGCGGACCCGTTCGTACAGCGCGCTGCTCTCCGGCCCGAGGCTCTCAACGACGTCGGCCCGTTGCTGGCGGAGATCTGCCACCTGAACGTCCACAGCCGCATGCACCGTGTCCAGTTCTGCCTTGGCCGAAGCCACAACACCCTCCTGAGCGGGAAGTGCATCGGTCAGCGACTGCAAGGCGGCCTCGTTTTCGGCCTGCTCTTCGAGCGCAGCCAGTTCCTGGTCGTCGAGCTCACCACGATGACCGTTGATGGTCTCGATCTCGTGCATCAACGCCTCGGCTTCGCGGGGCGCGATCACCGTCTTCAGCTGCGCTTCCAAGCGCGTGCGCTTCTTCGTCAGATCGTCGGCAGCATGCTCAGCAGCCTCTATGGCAGCCTGCGCGGCGTCGATGCGTTGCTGGGCAGTTGCCACCTGCGAACGAAGTGCGGCCAGCACCGCGGTGGCCTCCTGGTGTGCGATCACCTCAGGGAGCCGAGGCCGTTTGTGGGTGATGACATCGAACGCGGTGTCGATGTCTTGGAGGGCGAGAAAGGCGGAGGCGTTCATTTGCCCTTCTTCTGTACCACAATGTTGGCCGGAGGGAACGCACATGGATACACATACGTCCGAGTATCGATGGACGGCATGGGTGCGTGCGGGTCGAGAACGTCGAGTGGCACGTTGGTGCCACTCGGGATTTGTTGCACCACGGCCTTGGGCAACGTGGTCTCCGGTGGCGGCGGATCGCCGGGCAAAGTGACCGGTGGCTCCGCGCTCGAGGTCGTGGCCGTGGCAGCGGGACCGTTGGGCGGCAGCGTGCCGCTGACCAGCTTGGCCAGGCATTCTTCGCCAGGCCAGTAGAGCCGGGCAGCCTTGCGAGTGGGCGCCGGCGGCGCCGGCCAATCGAGCACCGGCAGATTGGCGTGCGCGGCTTCCATGAATGCTCCCCAGATACGCGCCGGATAATCGGCGCCCTGGACCTTGCCGTTGCGGCCCATCTCGGCGGCGAATTCAGGGATTCTGTTCATCGGCGTGTAGCCGTTGGGGTCGCCGACCCAGACGGCGGTGGTGATCTGCTGGGTACCACCAACGAACCACGCGTTGGTGTTCTCGAACTGCGTACCCGTCTTGCCGGCAGCGGGTCGCGAGAAATTGCGCAGGTTGCGAGCACCGGTACCGGAGCGAATCACGCCCTTCAAGGTCAAGACAGTCGCATCGGCGACGCCCGGGTCGAGCACCTGCACACCTGGATCGAAGTGGCTGTAGAAGCGGGTGCCATCAGGCTGATCGATGAACTCCACGAAGTACGGGTCGTGGTGCAGGCCCTGGTTGGTGATCGTCTGCATACCCGTTGCCATGTCCAGCGGTGAGAGTGCGTTGTTGCCCGTGGCGGTGGCGCCGATCGGGATGAATGGCTCGTGGTCCTCGACTGGCTGGCCCTGGTAGAAGTACGCCGAGTGGGCCATCCGGTAGACCGAATCGACGATGCGGTGCAGCCCCACGGAGTAGCTGAGGCGGACGAACCCGCAGTCCGTCGACGACCATGTGTTGCGGCCGTTGAGCGGCCCGATCTCGATACTGCCACCCTTGATCACCAGCACCTTGTTGCCCTCATCGGGTACGGCGCATGGTGCCGTGCCGTTGATGATGTCGTTGGTCTGGGCGCCCGTTTCGTACGCTGCCGCCAAGATGAACGCCTTGATACTGGAGCCGGTCTGGCGGGGCACCAAGGTCATGTTCACCTCGCCGCCAGGCACATCGGTACGCAACCCGCGCCCGCCCACCATCGCGCGTACCGCACCGCTGGTCGTGTCGAGGCCGATGACGGCAGCATCGATGCCGATGCCGTTGTTGGGCAGAATGTTGCGCGCCTCCTCGGCTTGCACTTGCAAGATGGGGTCGAGCGTGGTGTGGATGCGCAACCCGCCGCGGTAGAGCAGCGTCGCCCGCTCTTGCTCGGTCGCCCCGAGGATCGTCGACTTGGTGAGCAGGTAGTCACGCAGAGCCAGTGTGTAGTAAGTCGGCACGGTGCTGAGTGTCGCTATGGTGCGAACCCGGTCCGGTATCGGCCAGTTCTCGACGAGGTCGGTGCCCTCCAGGTCGGTGACCAGCCCGACCTTCTCCAGCCGCTCGACCACCTGCGCGAAACGACGGTGAGATTGTTCGAGGTTGCGAATGGGGTCGTACCCCGACGGAGAGCGGACCAGCCCGGCCAGGAAGCCGCCCTCGATCATCGTGAGCTCGCCCACGTTCTTGCCGAAGTAGACCTCGGCGGCCGCCTGTAGTCCGTACGCGTTGTTGCCGAAGTAGACCGTATTGAGGTAGCGCTCGAGGATCTCATCCTTGGTCAGCTTCTTCTCGAGCATGGTGGCGTAGTGCGCTTGCAGCGCCTTGTAGCGCCCGTCACGCGGGAGGCCGGCGAGGAACTCGTTCTTCACCACCTGTTGTGTGATGGTGCTGGCACCCTGCGTCGGAGCGTCGCTGGCAAAGTTGGAGAGCAGCGCACGGAAGAAGCCGCGAAGGTTCACGCCGCGATGCGAGTAGTACTCGTTGTCCTCCACCGCCAGCAGCGCGTCGATGACACCGACAGGTACCTGGTCGAGTTTGATCGGCTGGCTGTTCTCTCGCTCGTACACGGCAATCACGTTGTTGGCAATGTCGTAGACGAGCGTGCGCTGTGAAAGCGGCTGGAACTCGGGCAGCGCAACGGGAAGTTCTTCGTGGGCGTTGGCCACACGCCACAGTCGTGGGGCAACGGCAAGGACGACGCCCGTGGTCAACAGAGCGCCCGCCAGGATGATGGCGACGAATCGGAGGGGCCAAGCCAAGCGGTGCATGACGCCGCCACGCTAGTTGCGACACGGCAGCGGCGGCGGTCACCCCACTTGCTACCGTGCGTTGCATGACGCTCCGCCCCTTCCGCTTCGGCATCCAGGCCTCCAACGCCACCACCCGCACCGAATGGGTGTCGCTTGCACAGCGCAGCGAAGGCCATGGCTATTCGGTGCTCACGATGCCCGACCACTTCGGCGACCAGCTCGCCCCGGTACCGGCCATGATGACCGCCGCGGATGCCACCACCGACCTGCGCGTCTGCGCACTCGTGTTCGACAACGACTACAAGCACCCGGTCGTGTTGGCGAAGGAACTGGCCACCATGGACTTGCTCAGCGATGGTCGCGTCGAGATCGGCCTGGGCGCAGGCTGGATGATCAGCGACTACGAGCAGCTCGGTATTCCGTACGACACCCCCGGCGTGCGTATCGACCGCTTCCTGGAAGGCCTCAGCATCATCAAGCAGTGCATGCAGCCGGGCGCCTTCTCGCACAGTGGCACGCACTACACCATCACCGGCTACGACGGTCTGCCCAAGCCGATGCAGGCGAAGATGCCCGTTCTCATCGGTGGCGGCGGCAAGCGCGTGTTGGGCATCGCCGCCCGCGAGGCCGACATCGTGGGCATCAACCCCAGCATGCATGCCGGTGTCGTTGGCCCGGAAGCGTTTGCGCACATGATTGAAGACGCAATCGACGAGAAGATCGCCATCGTTCGTGCAGCAGCGGGCGACCGGCTCGACGACATCGAGATCAACATCCGCGCCTTCCTCGTCAACGTCACCGACGATGGGGCGGGGGCCCGCGATCGTTTGGCCGGCATGCTCGGCGTTGATACCTCGATGCTGCTCAGCTCACCGTTCGCACTCATCGGTTCGGCTGCTGAACTGATCGAGCGTTTGCTGGAGCGTCGCGAGCGTTGGGGTTTCTCGTACGTGATCGTCGGCGCCGAAGACGTCGACAAGTTCGCACCGGTCGTCGCAGCACTCGCCGGCAAGTGAGGTGACTCGGGTCGCGTTGCACGGCGCCGGTTGGGTGGCAATGGCGCACGCCACAGCCACTCGTCAGCTCGGCTTCGAGCTCACTGCGGTCGCGTCGCGTACTCCCGAACGGTCAGCGAAGCTCGCAGAGGCCTTCGGGTCAGCTGCGGTGACCTACGCGGAGCTTCCCGGTGAGGCCGACATCGTGGTGGTTGCTACTCCCCCGCAGCTCCACACCGCCGACGCGATTCGAATGCTCGACGCCGGCGCTGCGGTCCTGCTGGAAAAGCCGCTGTGCCGCACTCTCGACGAGGCCGATCAGTTGGTCGCCGCCGCCGCTCGCCACGGTGGACGGCTGCTGTATGCGGAGAACCTGGCGTACGCGCCGATCGTGCAACGCACGATCGGCCTGGCATCGCGTGTCGGAGCGCTGACCCACCTGGAAGTGCGCACGTTGCAGGGCCTCCCGACGTGGGGGGCGTTCACCACCGACGAATGGGGCGGCGGCGCTCTCTTCGATCTCGGGGTGCACCCGCTCTCAATCGCGCTCCTGGTGGCCAATGCCGCGGGCGAACGCTCACCGGTGGCGGTGTCCGCACAGCTTCGTGGCGCCGAGAATCATGACAGTGACGAGCACGCCGACGTCTGGCTGCGGTACAGGTCCGGCTTGGTGGCCCACGTCGAGTCCAGCTGGCAGGCGGGGCCCGAGCCGCTGTGGGATGCGCAAGTCGCGGGAGCCGCGGGCGTCGTACGCGCCGAGTTGCTGCCGGTGCTGTTGTTGGAGTTCAACGGGGACGAGGTGGCGCTACCTGCCACCACCTCTCAGTTTCCGATGCTGGATGAGCTGGGCTACTCTCATCAGCTGCGAGCGTTCGCCGACGACCTCGCGGCTGGCCGCGAGCCGACCATGAGTGCGACGTTCGGCCGTCATGTACTGCAGGTGGTCGCGGCCGCGTATCAATCGGCCGGCAGACGCGGTGATGAGGTCGCCTTGCCCTTTGCAGGACCACGAGACCTCACCCCGTTGCAGTTGTGGCGCCGGGGCTAGCAGCTGACTACGCGCGCCTGGTTCAGACCGGGCGAACCTTCAGGGCTTCGTCGCCCTTACGGCCCTGGCCGATTTCGAACTCGACACTCTGGCCCTCTTCGAGCGAGCGATAGCCCGCGCCGTCGATGTTGGAGAAGTGGACGAACACGTCGTCCCCGCCTTCACGAGAGATGAACCCGAAGCCCTTTTGGGCATTGAAGAATTTTACGGTCCCGATGGTCATTGCTGCCTCTGACTTCTGAGCCGCCCTTGTGACGGCTCACCGAGGACATTAGCCAACGCAGCGCGCCGTTTGCTCCGCGATGCCTTCAAATTTCGTGCTAGAGAATTCACCCATGACGACTGGCTTCGATCACCTCTACGTCGAGACGCACGACTGGGTTGCGGCCCTTGCCTTCTGGCAGTTGCTCGGCTTCCACCTCGAGTACGACACAGGCCACCACGCAGGCGCGCTGCGCCACCCTGGCGGCGGAACAACCGTGTTCCTTGCAGAGCAGTCGTTGGAGAATCCGTTGGCCGGCGAGATGTATCTCGGCGCCACCGCCGACTACGAGCTGCCTGCCGGGGTTCACGTGGTCAGCCCGTTCGTTGAGAGCCACTGGGGCACGAAAGTAGCCATCATCCAAGACCCTGACGGTCACCGCTATCGCGTGCAGGCGCCGTCCGCATAGCAGCCGTCAGTCGATCTGCGCGGCCAACCATTCGTCGCGCACGATGCCGTACAGCACGTGATCGTGATACTCGCCGTCGCGCAGCTCGGCATGACGTACCACGCCTTCGCGGGTGAAGCCAGCCTTCTCCAGCGCCCGCTGTTCTGCCGGGTTGTCCATCGCAGTGTCGCTCTGCACGCGGTGCACGGCGTACTCACGAAACAGGTGAGCGACCAGTAGGCGCTGCGCAACAGTGCCGTAGCCAAGGCCGCGGAACTCGGGCAGCAACGCGATCCCGATCGCGGGGCACACACTTCCGTCGGATGGGCCCCACTGCTCGGGCCGCCAGGAGACGTCACCGATCGGTTGGCCGTTGACCTCGACCACCAGCCGGTCACCACGCGGGTCGAGGAAACCGTCGCATTGAAACTGATGGTGAAGGCGGCCGAGCAGCTCGTCGGGGTCGGTGGGCCCGGACCAGTTGTGTTCGCCGACGGCGTCGCGATCAGCAGCCATATTGACCATCCACGACAGGTCGTCGCGCAGGACAGGGCGAAGACGAACGTCAGACATGTCGTCAGTGTGCAGTGGCGGCACCCAGTTCCCTCGCACTCGGGGTAGGTGTTGCGCCGAGTTGCGGCCAAGATGAGTGCATGGCTTCCCGGCGAACTCACATCGAGACCCTGCGCGACGGCTTCTTCGACGTCTTGGTGGTTGGTGGCGGCATCAATGGTGCCGTCACATCTGCTGCTCTGGCCGGTCGTGGCGCTTCGGTCGCGCTCATCGACCGTGGCGACTTCGGTCACTTCACCAGCCAGGAATCGTCGAACCTGGTGTGGGGTGGCTTCAAGTACTTGGAGAACTACGAGCTACTGCTGGTCTTCAAACTGTGCCGCTCTCGCAACCGTTTGATGAAGGCCTACCCGGACAACATCAAGGAGATCAGTTTCCTCGCCAGCCTCGACCGAAAGGCGCCGTTCCCACCGTGGTTCGCAGCACTCGGGGCGTTCGGCTATTGGATCATCGGCCAGTTCGGCACTCGCTACCCGCGCCTGCTGAGCAAGGAGAAGATCCGTGAGGAAGAGCCGGTCATCGACACCACGTCAGTTCGTGGTGGCATCGAGTACCGCGACGCGTACCTCATCGACAACGATTCTCGCTTCGTGTTCTCGTTCGTGCGCTCCGCGTTGGATGCCGGCGCCACGGCCGCCAACTACATCGAGTTGGTATCGGCGAAGCGAGATGGTGAGCGATGGATCGCGCAGCTGCGCGACGTCGATTCGGGCGAAGAGTTCACCACGTCAGCGAAAGTGTTGGTCAACGCGGCCGGCCCGTTTGTCGACGAGCTCAACAGCGGATGGGGCGCCAAGACCGAGCACCGCATCGTCTACTCGAAGGGCATCCACCTGGTGGTGCCGCGGCTCACCACCGACAAGCACCAGCGTGTGCTGGCGTTCTTCGACGACACACAGCGGCTCTTCTACGTGATTCCGATGGGGTCGCGATCAGTCATTGGCACCACCGACACTCGCATCGACGAGCCGTATTCGGAGGTGAACGATGAGGACCGCACGTTCCTACTCGAGCAGATCAATCATCGGCTCAATCTCGACCAGCCGTTGACAATTGCCGACGTGATCGCCGAGCGTTGCGGAGTGCGCCCTCTGGTGGTCAATACCGGCGGTGCTGACCAGCGTGATGTCGATTGGACATCGCTCAGTCGCAAGCACGCGGTCGAAACCGATCGTCGGGCACGACTGGTCACCATCTTCGGCGGCAAGCTGACCGACTGTCTCAACATCGGCGAAGAAGTAGCCGAGACCGTCGAGTCGTTGGGGGTGCCGCTGGAGAAGGATCTCAAGAACTGGTACGGCGAACCAGCGAAGGCAACCCGCGCCGAGTTCTATCGCCAGGCGCGCTTGATGAAGATCGATGCGTTGCGCACCAAACCCGATGTCGAGCCGCTCAGCGATCGCCTGTGGCGCCGGTACGGGCGTCGCGCGTTCTCGATGTTGGAAGCGATTCGTGACGATCCGCGAATGGGCGAAGACATCATGGAGAACGCCGACTACCTGCGCGTGGAGCTACACCTGGCGGCCAGCACGGAGATGATCACCAAGCTGGAAGACTTCATGCGCCGCCGGTCGAAGATCGAGCAGGTGGTCAGCGACGACGTCATCCGCCACTCGGAGGGCCTCGACGAAGTCTCGAGAATCCTCTTCGGCGAAGACGCCGGCCGTCGACTGCAGGAGTATCTCGACAGCTGATTCCGGCAGCACGCCGACGGGCCGGCCGCAAAGCACTGTGAACCTACGCCGGGGTGTACGGAGCGAGCACCAGCGTCACCAGCGGGTCGACCTCGAGCACACCTGGGTTGTAGCCGGGTGTGAACGTACGCAGGTATCGGCGCTGGCCGTCGCGCAGCCAACCGGGAACACGCGGGCGAGCGGTTGCCCCCTGCGAAGCGAGGAGGACTCGCTGGAACCTGTCGACGGTCCGTTGGAAGTGCCACTGGGCGCGCAGCGAGCCGAGTACCCGGTACACCCAACCGCCGTGCAAGTGCTCGTACACGTCGAAGGCGACGTTGCGATGCTCGATCTCCTCAGCCGCGTGCCACGCCCACAGCTGCTGCCACGCACCGAAGTGCCCATCGCTGCCGGGGCCTTTTCCGGCTGCCGCGCGTTCGAAGAATGTCATTGCCATTGCGCATGTCATCGCCTCGAAACCTTCGGCGTACACCAGGTTGAAACGCTCGGATCGCTTCGCCGTGAACCGGCGATAGTCAGCATCGAGCCGATCTTCGATCAGCTGCACCTTGCCGGCCACTGCGGTCCCGAGCTGACCCTTGATCATCTCGTTCACTCGCCGATGGTTCTGGAAGTGTTGCGCCTCTTGCGCGATGAACGCGTGCACATCGCCGGCCAGCACCGGATCGGTGATCCGATCTGCGACTGCGCGAAAGGTCTTGATGAGGTACGGCTCGAGGTAGGGCATGGTGAGCGAGAAGGCCACGAGGTAGGTCTCATCGACGATGTTGGTGCCGGGGAAGATGTCGTCGAGCTCGTCAGGAAATTCGAGCTTCACTTTGCGAGCGGTGATCTCAGCCATGACGACCTAGGCCACGCGCACAGGGATGGAACGTGGACCTCGCACCTGGCCGCCCGCCCAGGTCACTGCTGAGCCTTCGACCACTTCGAACTCGGGGATGCGGGCCAGCCACTCCTCCACCGCGACGCGTAGTTCCATGCGGGCCAGGTTCGAGCCTGCGCAGCGATGGATGCCGGCGCCAAATGCAAGATGACGGTTCTGCTGACGGTCGAGAATCACCTTGTCCGCATCGGGAAAGACTCCCGGGTCGCGGTTGGCGGCTGGGAAGTTCATCAGGACGCGCTCGCCGGCCTTCATCGGGCAGCCGTTGTAGTCCTTGTCCTCGATCAGGCGGCGGGCCATCGTCACCGGGGCATAGGCACGCAGGAACTCCTCGATTGCCGTGGGCATCAGCTCGGGCTCGGCGACCAGGCGGGCACGGTCCTCGGGGTGCGTCGCGAGGTGCCACATGGTGGACCCGATCGACGACCAGGTGGTGTCGATGCCTGCGATCAGCAGAAGGGCACACATGCCCATCACCACCGGGTCGGTGATCGGTTCGCCGTTGTGCTCCGAAGCCAGCAGTTCGGTGATGAAGTCGTCCTGGGGCTCCGCACGCCGCTCGGCAATCGCCTGCTGCACGAAGCCGATCATGCCCATCACGCCGCGGCGCCGGCGCTCTGGGTCGTGCGCGAACTCGAGGATGTCGCGCACCCATTCGGTGAAGGTGGGCGACATCTCCTCGGGCACACCGAGGATGTGGCCGATCACGCGCACGGGGATCTGCTGGGCATACTCGGCCGCAGCGTCGCCTTCGCCGCGCGTGACGATCTCGTCGATGAGGCGCCTACACAGCTCACGTGTGTACACCTCGTACTCGGCCACACGCGCGGGACTCATCGTCGGCAGGATCAGTCGGCGGGTCCAGCTGTGCAGCTCACCGTCGGCGCTGATCGGCGGCACACCGGCGGTGAGCACGGGCGCCTGCTGGCCACCCGCGTCGGTGCCGGTGTCGGGCACGACGATCGGCACCACGCTGATGCCATTGCCGGAGGGGAACTTCTCCACGTCGTGCGCGATCGCGTAGACGTCGGAGTAGCGAGTGGGCAGCCACGAGCCGCCCCATCGATCGGTGTGCGCCATCGGGCATGCAGCGCGCAGCTCATCCCAGATGCCGAACGGGTCGGCCACGTAGCCCGCATCGAAGATGTCATAGTCCGATGCCCAGTCGAGCACCGGCGCCGTGATCGGCGCACCTGAAGTCGTGTCGTTGGTCATCGCGCCCAAAACCTCCAAGAATTGATTGTCACCAATCCTGACAGAACACGCCACCAAACCCCCGTCCGGACTGACAGCGGCGTCCGCTTCGATGCGGCCGCGCTGTTGCCCAGGTCGGCGATGAGCGCTGACTAGCCCTCAGGGCAGAGACCTGGTGGCGCAGGAACGATGGGCAGGCCGGCAAGACCGTTGGGGAATGCTTGGTCGATCGAGAACATGTCGGTAGACCCGCTGCCATTGCCGGCGATCGTCATCGTGTTCCCGTCGACGGTGATCGACAGGTTGTAGGTGACCTCGAGCGCGAAGACGGGCGTCTGGACCGTTCCGGCTGCCGCGGCTGCAACCGTCACCGTCCCAGCTCCGCCGACGGTAAACGCAAGTGGAATGTCCTGGAACGCAACATCGAGCCCCTCGAAGCTCAGGCCGCCGAGCCGAAGCACTCCGCTCCAGTCGCCGTGCGCCCCGTTGCACGATGTGAGTTCGACGACCTGTCCAGCGAGCACACCCTCGCTCGCTGGGCGATCTAAGGTCACCTGGACGGGCCGCTTCTCCTGTTCATCGCAGTGTTTCTGGAGAGGCATTCCGGTGATCGCGACGCTCGACCCCTCCGGTCCACCGGAAAGTGCGAGCACCGGACCGGCAGCAATCGGCGGCGGCGGAATATCGTCGGCCACGTTCGGACACGCGCAGCCACCAGCACGATTACAGAACCGCGCTCCCGCCAAGTCGATGGTGTCGATCCTTGCGTCGGAGAGTCGTGCGTGCCCAGTGGCAGAGGTGAAGACCAGCACATCCGCCGTACTGAGGATCACGAAGTCGTTGATCGCGTAGGGCGCAATCGTCGCGGGTGCAGCGCCGTCGTCGGGAACCGTGAGGCCCGTGGGTCTCACCGCGTCGGACGTGATACCGGGGCCAGAGGTATCCCATCCAGCGCCGCGAGCCGGATCCCGAGTTGCGCCCGACGCCCACGAGTCGAGAAACGCTGGCGTGTCCGCGCCAGCTGCGGCGAACCCGGCCGGGGTGCCATTCGTGGCCCACACAGCACGAAACACGGACCACGGGTCGGAGCCCGACTCGTCAAGGTGCGACCAGAATGCAAGCGCGTCATAGGCGCGGAATCGAAGCGGGGTCTTTGGAGTACTGAAGTACGTTCTCCACCTGCCGGGCGTGGTGTCGTCGGGCGCTGTGACCATGGCCCCGACCCACTCTGCGCCACCTTCGATCACCCAAGAGGGCGCGCTTGCCAGCCGCGAGAGTGTGCCCATTGCAGCGAATTGGAAGCAGTGGAATACCTCATGGGCGATTGTGTTGAGCAACCGGTCCACAGTGGTGGAGTAGGAGTTCGGGAAGATGCGTAATGTGCATCGGCCGGACAGTGACCCGTCGGCGTTGATGGTGGGCGTCGCCGTCCCGAGGTCCTTCTTCGCGTTGTCTTGAGCGGTAACGATCACATTCAGCGCACCCTTGAAGTTGCCGATGTGCGTCGCGATCCGAGCACGGAGACCATCGGCCGCCGCGGTGATCGCTTCGACGAACGCCGGGTCCGGCTTCACGGTTGGCGCGCGGCGAAAGCCGAGATCGGTGGCGGTCGAGTTGTCGTCGACACCCGTCGTTGCGTTCATCACCGCATCGATCTGCTCGGGTGTGAGTTGATCCCACACGCCAGCGACGGCGCGAAATGCAACGGAGACGTCGCCTGACGCACCGGCTTCGGCCGGCGGTTCCGGGAAGCCGTCGATGGGCCCGAAGGCCATCGTGAACATCGTGAGCGCTCTCGTGAGATCAGGAGTTCCCTCGGGGTCGAACGCGGCCACCGCCTCGCTCCACGGCGTCGGGTCCGTTGGTTCGGCCGCCGTGGTCGTGGGTGCGTCCGTCGGCGCAACGGTCGCCGGCGTCGAGCTCCCGGCCGTCGACGGGTCGCTCGATGAGCACGCGCCAATCACCAATGTAGAGACAACCACTATTGAGAAGAGCCCCGCCCTGCGTTGCATTCGCGGCACCCTACAGCTCTTCGACAGTTCGAAAAGATGGGTCAGCGGTTCCAACCCAGGACAGAGCGAGCGCCGGGTCAACCGTGGATATCGTCCCTGGCCATGACACGGATACTCGACTTCAACGGGCAAGATGCCGATCGCACGGTCACCGTCGCCGCGATCGCAACGCTGAAAGCTTCCGGCCGTCGATTCGCGCAGGTCACCGCTGGGACTGAAGAGGAATCCATCGCAGCCGAGACGGCGGGCATCGAGATGGCAGTGTGCCTGGCGGGCGCCGTCGCTGACGTGCGTCGCGGTTCGTCGAGGCTGTTCGTCACCGCCGCCATCGATTTCGGTGGCGCCGTTACGCTCGACGACCTCTTGGCCACGGCCTTCCGTGCCCTGCAGGAAGGCGCCGACGCCGTCATCACGGCCCGCCGCCTCGATGCCGTCCGCCTGCTCGCCGCCGAGGGTGTCCCCGTCATGGGCCATCTGGGATTCGTGCCCAAACGATCGTCGCAGTATGGCGGCGTGAGGGCTGTCGGCAACAGTGCAGCTGAGGCAAGCGATCTGTGGCGGCAGTTCCAGGAACTCGAGGCCGCCGGCGCGTTCGCCGTGGAATGCGAGCTGATCCCCGCCGCAGTGATGACCGAGATTCACCGCCGCACAGGCATGGCCACAATCTCGCTCGGCTCGGGGCCGGACGCCGACGTGATCTTCCTGTTCAGCAACGACGTGTGCGGCGAGAGCCCACGCACCCCACGCCACGCCCGCGCCTACGGCAACGTTGCCGCGCTGCAACGCCAGATCGCAGTGGAGCGAGTACGTGCGCTGACGGCGTTCAGGGCTGACGTCCTGAGCGGCAGCTTTCCCAACGGAGGCGAAGTGAGCCGCATCGCCCCTGATGAACTCGCCGTCTTCCGTGCATCGTTGGGCGACGGCTGAAGAACCCGGTCATGGCGTCGGCTCGACTCCGAGCTCCGCAAGGAACTTGTAAACCGCGCTGGCCACGACAGGAGCGATCTCCCCTTTATCGACCCACTCGCTCAGTTGCGTCACAAGTTTCTGCGCATCCTTTGCGCCTGGCTCGGGGTCCATGTCGAGCAGCTTCTGTAGTGAATCGGCCAGTCTCTTCGATTGCTTGCCCACCACGTCTCGGCCGGCACGAAGCTGGTCGATGAACTGCTGGAGGTTGTCGGTGGCGGGAAATCCTGGAATCAGCTCTGCGGCTGGCGTCGACGTCGTCGGTGGCGGCGGAGCCGTCAGTTGCACGATGGTTGCCACCTCCAGAGTGGTCGTCTGATAGGACGACGACTCCGAGAACGTCGCGTCATCGGATGACTCGAGAAGGGCGAACGAGATCAAGGCGATCAGCACAACGATCGCTGATGCGACCACTACCCACCGTTGACGCCCGGCCCGTGGCGGAGGTCGCACCGGTTGTAGCTCGGTGGGGGCGGCCGCGTTAGCCCGCACCGCCGTTGCGTCGTCAGGCGAGATCACGCGTGTCGGTGCGTTCTCCGCCGACTTCGGTGGTGAGATCTGAGTGGGTTCGATGAACGACACGGCGGTGGCCGGCAGCTCACCGCGCAGAGTCGACGCCATGTCCGCGGCCGTTGCGAATCGATCCTCAGGGCGAGCAGCAAGCGAACGGGAAATCGCGGTCGACAGCACGGGTGACACCTCGGGCCGCAACTCCCGCACCCTCGCCCCACTCTGTGCATCAGGTGACCCAGCGAGCGGACGAGTCCCGATCAACATCTCGTACAGCACCAGGCCGGTGGAGTAGACATCCGATTGCGGCGTGGCTGAATGCCCGGCCGCGTGTTCAGGCGCCAGGTACTGCGGTGTCCCGATCACAGAGCCCACCATGGTGAGCGACGCCGCGAGATCATCGAACCGCTTGGCGATTCCGAAGTCGGCCAGCTTCACCTCGCCTGACCGATCGATCAACACGTTGGAGGGCTTGACGTCACGGTGAACCAGCCCGGCCGTGTGCGCAGCGTCCAATGCGTCGAGCAACTGCGTGCCGATGCGCACCACCTCGAGTTCCGACATCGGCGCGCTCGCCGCAATCAGGTGCGCCAACGACGTCCCCTCGACCAACTCCATCACGATGAACAGATCCCCGTCGGCAGCGCCGGCGTCGTACACCGAAACCGCATGCTGATGCTCGAACCGAGCCAAAGCTTGCGCTTCGCGGAGAAAGCGATCTCGGCCGGGCGGGTCATTGGACGCGGCAGCGTCACCGTCGAGCAATTTCACAGCAACCCGCCGATCGAGCAGTAGGTCCCGAGCCTCGTATACGCGAGCCGAGCCGCCAGAGCCGACGATCGACCCGAGCTCGTAGCGGTTCGACAACACACGTGGCACACAGGCACGGTACCCATTCCACCGTTCATCGATACCTGGCCGTTGTCGAGCACTCACGACCTGGCGTTGGATCGATGGTCGTTGCGCAGCATGAGGCAAAGGACCCTGTTTGTCAGCCACACACCGGGGTTACTGTCGTTGTGTGACACATGATTCTGCTCGGCACGCGACCGCAGCAGTTCGACGTCGCATCCCATCACTCAGCGAGCGCCGCCACATGAGCGTGGGAGGGTTCGATGGTGGCGAATGAACGGGAACCGCCGAATGGGCACTTGACTCCCGAGGGATACGCGGGCGCTGCCTTGGTCGTGGACGACGACCCGATGGTCAACTCGTTGATGACCGAGAGTCTGCGCAACGCAGGCTTCGACGTCGTCAGCGCAGCCTCGGGCACAGAAGCGTTGGCGCGCCTGGCCGAGGCGATCCCCGACGTGATCGTCTCCGATGTGATGATGCCCGGATTGAGCGGATTCGAGTTGATCGGCCGCATCCGCGCCCAGCCGGCGTTGCGGTCGGTTCCCCTGCTCTTCGTGACCACAAGATCCGCGCAAGAAGACATCGTCACCGGTCTCGGCCTCGGGGCCGACGACTACTTGGTGAAGCCGTTCGGGTTGCCCGAGTTCGTGGCCCGCGTACGCTCGAAGGTGGAACGACCCCCGGCACCCTCCGAGCTGTCATCGGTGGATCGCGTGTCAGGAGCACTGACCGTGGACGTGTTCCGACGCGTCTTCGAACGAGAGCGAAGCCGCCCGAACTTCTCGGCGGTCGTTGTTCATGTACGAATCCCTGAATTGACGCGCGTCAGGGAACAACTAGGGTCGCGAGCCGAGCGCGAGTCTGTTCGCAAGGTCACCGCCATCTTGCAGACCACTCTCGGCCCGACCGACGTGGTCGCACGCGACCCCAAGGGTGGTTGGTTGCTCCTCCGAACCGCGAACGCAAACACCGCGGAACGACAGCTGGCCGGCATCGCTCGACTGGTGAACGACCAGGACGTGCTCGTCGGAAGCAGCAGCGTTCGGCTCACTCCTGTCATCGGGTACGAGTTCGCAGCTGAAGAAATCGGCATCGACATCCTGATCGACCGAGCCCGTATTGCATCTGACGCGGCGTCGATCCACCTCGATCTACTGCCCCTGCGATACGAGGCCGGCTTCGAGGCGGTGATCGCTGATCGCCGTCGAGAGCAGCGGGGCTCTGCACTCTCGCGCTGGTGGAATCGAGCTCGCACCCCCTTTCAGGTGCTGCTCACCTTCATCGTCGGTGGCGTGACCCCCTACCTGCTCTATTGGGCTGCGGACGGGCTCGGTTTCGACCTTGCGGGTGTGATGTACCTCGTCGTAGTCGTCGCACTCCTGTTCACCGGGCTCCTCATCATTGCCGAGGGCATCGCGGCGCTGCGGCCGACGGTGCCGCCTGACGACCCACACCTCGAGTTCCCGGTGGCGTCGGCCATCATCGCTGCCTACCTGCCCAACGAGGCCGCCACCATCGTCAGCACCATCGAGGCGTTCCTCGCCGTCGACTACCCCAGCCGCCTGCAGATCATCCTCGCGTACAACGGCCCTGACCCCCACCCGGTGGAAGCCACGTTGGCGGCAATCGCTCGAGCCGACCCGCGTTTCGTCCCGCACCGGGTCGAGGACAGCACCTCGAAGGCACAGAACGTGAACGCTGCGCTTGCCTTGGTCGAGGGTGAGTTCGTCGGGGTCTTCGATGCCGACCATCATCCAGATCCCACCGCCTTCACCCGGGCCTGGCGTTGGATCGCGTCCGGGGCGGACATCGTGCAAGGTCACCCGGTGGTCCGCAACGGGGAGGCCTCCTGGGTCGCTCGGACGGTCGCGGTCGAGTTCGAGGCGATCTACGCCGTCAGCCACCCTGGCCGAGCCCGCCTGCACGACTTCGGGATCTTCGGTGGATCGAACGGATTCTGGCGAACACCCCTCCTGCGCAGCATCCGCATGAACGGGCGAATGCTCACCGAGGACATCGATTCGTCGCTTCGTGTGGTGCAAGAAGGCGGTCTCATCGTCTCGGATCCCGGCCTCATCTCGCGAGAGTTGGCGACGACCACCCTGCGCCAGCTCTGGAACCAGCGGATGCGCTGGGCGCAGGGCTGGTACCAGGTCTCGATCGTCCACACCGGTCGCGCGCTCCGCAACCCGAAGCT
Organism: Acidimicrobiales bacterium; assembly: GCA_038328705.1. GTDB lineage: Bacteria > Actinomycetota > Acidimicrobiia > Acidimicrobiales > Ilumatobacteraceae > UBA668. The sequence goes on from JBBQMG010000009.1 coordinate 45,608, forward strand.
GAGCGTGCGCCAGAAGCTGGGCTTCGTCCATCTGCTCATGTGGCGCGAGATCTACCCCTGGCTGTCGCTGCAGATGTTCCCGATCGTCGCGTACTGGACCTTCGGTGTCGGCCGCCGGCTGGACTGGTTCGTACCGGTGCTGGTGCTGACGACGGTCTTCACGATGTCCGTCGGCCCCTTCCAGACCTACTTCGCCTATCGTCTGGCAACACCGGAGATCCGCGAACGCAAGCGCTGGTTCCTCTTCTATCTGTTCGTTTCCACCTTCTTTTACACCGAACTGAAGAACCTGATCGCGAGAGTCGCCCAGGTCAAGGAATTGATGGGCGATCGCCAATGGAAGGTCACGCCACGACCGACCACGGATGCTGACGAGGTGTCTTCGTGATCGAACCGACCATCCCGATCGACGACGACGATCGCGTCGGGGCACTGCATGCCCTGCAGGTCCTCGACACTCCGACGGAGGAGCGTTTCGATCGCCTCACGCGCTTGGCAGCCCTCGTCTTCGAGGTCCCGATCGCCCTCGTCAGCCTGGTGGACAACAACCGGCAATGGTTCAAGTCCTGTATCGGACTCGATGCGCCCGAAACCGAACGCTCGATCTCGTTCTGTGGCCATGCGATCAATCAACCGGACGGCTTCGTGGTGGAGGATGCGTTGCTCGACGAACGATTCGCGGACAATCCGCTGGTCACGGCCGAACCGTTCATCCGCTTCTACGCCGGGCAGCCGTTGAGATCGCCCGACGGTTTCCCCGTCGGTACGTTCTGTCTCATCGATCGTGTCCCGCGGTCCTTCGACGACGCCCAGCGCAAGATCCTGAGAGAGTTCGCCGCGCAGACCGAGACCGAGTTGCGCCGACACGAGCAACACAGCAGCATGCGCGACAAGCGCGAAGCCGAAGAACGCCTGCGCGTGGTCGCCGAGTCGGTGGCCGAGGTCATCGTCGCCATCGACCTTCGTGGCCGAATCGTGTTCGCCAACTCGGCAGCCCGCGACCTTCTCGGCGATTCGGCGGAAGTGCCGCTGGTCGGCCTTCCCGCGGCGCGGGTGGTCACCGACCGCTCCCCCCAAGAGATCGCCGACCTCATCCAGCAGGCCGAATCCGGCAATGCGAGCGAACGCCTCGAGGTGCAGGTCCGGTCCGTGGGCGGCCGGTCGATACCGCTCGATGTCACGTTCGCGACTGCCCAGTTGGACGGGGAGCCCGTCTACATCGCCAGCGGCCGTGACCTCACCCAGCAACGGCAGGCGCGCCGCGAGATCGAGATGATCGGCCAACAGCACCAGCTGATCCTCAACTCGTCGGCCGACGGCATCGTGCGCATCGACAGCGAAGGGATCGTCATCTATGCGAACCCTTCCGCCCACAGGTTGCTGCATCTCGTCGACGACGCGCTGACGGGTCAGCAGTTCCATACGATCACACATCGCACCGAGACCGATGGCCGAGTCCACCCTTGGATGGGCTCCGCGATGTGGCAGACACTCCATGAAGGCGAGACGTTGGCCGCACTTCGCGACACGTTCAACCGGGCCGATGGGAGTTCGTTCCCGGTGTCGTGCACCTCCGCGCCGATCATCGAGGACAGTGCAGTGACGGGCGCCGTGGTGGTCTTCGCCGACGTGTCCGAGCAAGCAGAGATCGAACGGTCCAAGGACGAATTCGTGTCGCTTGTCAGCCACGAACTCCGAACGCCGCTCACCTCGCTCAAGGGCTCGCTCGGCCTTCTCTCCGGAGGAGTGTTCGGCCGATTACCCGACGAGGCGCAGGAGATGCTCGCCGTCGCCGTGACGAACACGGATCGACTGGTTCGGCTGGTCAATGACATCCTCGATCTCCAACGCGTCGATGCCGGTCGTCTGCAGCTGAGCGTGCAGTCGCACCCGCTTGCACAGCTGGTCGACGACTCGATCGCAAACGTCCGCGGGCTGTTCACCGAACGCAAGGTGCACCTTGAGAACTACGTCGGGCTCCAGGAGGGTCTCGCCGTTCGCTGCGACGGAGACCGGATCGTTCAGGTGCTGACGAACCTTCTGGGCAACGCAGCGAAGTTCTCACCGGCCGGGTCCACCGTCACGGTCACGTCGTACACCGAGACCGACCTCCACCAGGGCCTCGACTTCGTGGTGATCGAAGTGGCTGACAACGGGCGCGGGATTCCACCCGAGCGACTCGAGCGCATCTTCGAACGATTCGAACAGGTCGACTCCTCCGATGCCCGACATGGCAGCGGCAGCGGGCTGGGTCTCGCCATAGCACGGGTGTTGGTGGAGATGCACGACGGCCGGTTGACCGTGACCAGTGAACCCGGCGTGGGTTCGGTGTTCTCGGTGTCGCTCCCGATTGTCGACCACGTCGACGAGGTAGACGCATGACGAGGCGACTGCTGCTGGTCGACGACGACGACGGTGTTCGACTGGTCGCGCGCGCCTCACTGGAGCGAGTGGGTGGGTGGACCGTCACCGCTGTCCGTTCGGGCGCTGACGCGATCGAGTCAGCCGCCGCCTCACCCCCTGACGCGATCCTGCTCGACGTGATGATGCCCGGTCTCGACGGTCCCAACACTCTTGCCGAGCTGCAAGGGCGCGCTGAACTCGCCCACATTCCGGTGATTTTTCTCACCGCGAAGGCGCGCAGCGCCCAGCACGACTCCCTGCTTCGCCTGGGCGCCATCGGTGTGCTCGTCAAGCCGTTCGACCCGATGCAGTTGTCGAACCAGGTCGTCGCACTGCTCGGCTTCGGTCCGTGACGACCATGAGTCTCAACGAGTTCATCCGCCGGACATGGCTGGAGAACGCGGAGATCGCCCTCGACCTCGCCGACCGGCTCGTTGCTCATGGCGCAACGCTTGCAGCTGAGGGGCTGGAAGTCGCAGCCCGCACCGCTCAGGCGCTCGATGCTGCACATCGACTCGCGGGCAGCCTCGGCATGTACGGGTTGTCGGAGGGCAGCGAACTCGCCTCACTGCTCGAAGACCAGCTTCGCCTCGGCGGCCTGATGTCGGTCAGCGAATTCAGTCGGATCGCCCAGTGCTTGCGACAAGTGATCGTCGACGCTGACGTCTGAGCCGCCGTTCGGGGGCGAGCAGTTGGACGGCCGACACCGCTCCGTCGCGGACACCGGGCATGCCATCGATCAGTCCGGGTGCGTGAAGGCCTCGGACGCAACGCCGCTGACGTCGACGAACGCTTGCGGGAAGCGAGCGAGCACGGCGATGGCGTGCTGCAACTCGCGGCTGTCGACGTACTCCCCGATCCGGTGGGTGTTCTGCTCGACGCCGGCCCCGATGCCGAACATCGCCGGGTGCTTGACCAGGCCTGACACGACCCATCCCTTGCCCGGCCCGACCTCGATGGTGGTGTCGTCGACTGCGACGGGAAAGCCAACGCCGTCTGTGGAGAAGATCCACTTGTCGACCCTGGGTTCGCGGCGGATCGTCGCGCCGACGGCGCCGCCAGACGGCTCGATGACGTAGGGGGTCACCACCCGGTCATAGGCGTCGACGGCTGCACGGATCGCCGGATGCTCGGCAGGGGTGATCCACCCGGGATAGATCTGGGCATTGTCGACCGGGAAGCCGCGCCACGTCGGGTGCTCGTAGCGCGGTACAGCAACAGTGACCGTGAGGCCGGCAGCACGTGCCGCTGACACCGCGTCCAGGGCTTCGATGTCGGCCAACGCCTGCTCCGGCGTCTCGCCGACTGTGAGCCGGCGATCGAAGCGGAACGTGAATCGGTCAGGCACAGCGCAGTCGCTCGGTGTCTCCAAAGCCGCCCACGAGGCGGTGCGCGTGCCGCGCCCGAGGAACGGGTGATCCGCGAAACCGTCGCCCGCGGCATGCCGCCGCGCGGCCTCGGCGATGATGGCACCCCCGTGTTCGAGCGGGTTGAGGCCTTCGGACGGCATCGAGCCGTGACACGAACGACCGACCACCGTGACCTCGATCTGCATCCTGCCACGCTGGCCGCGGTAGATCCCCAAGGCACCCTTGACTGCGTCACCGGTGCCCTCGGTGAGGACGACCACGTCCGGGATCAGCTCCTGGCCTGCCCCCGGCAACACGTGGGCGATG